>JANQFM010000360.1 GCA_028277865.1 Acidobacteriota bacterium | reverse complement strand
TAACTATGAGATCCTTAGCTGTCAAGAGCAAAATCAAAGGATCTTGCTTGTTTTCATTTGAAATGCTGGCGACCTAAGCATCTGCATTTCTACTCTGCGATGCCAAGGCAGACTGCGAACTGCGAACTGCAAACCGCGAACTTTCTGCTCCCCGTCACGGCCTGTTTTTCTGCCCTGAGGGCTCAGGGCTGTACGGAGCGCTGGCGTTGAACCCATTGCGTTTGGGTAGCCAGCCCATCTGCTAAAATGACGGCCTTTCGCAAACCGGAGGCGCCATGAACGAGACGGCGGACAAAAAGCCCAAGCTGGATTTCATTCGGGAGCGGATCACACAGGACGTCCAAGGGGGGAAAAACGCGGGACGGGTGATCACCCGCTTTCCGCCCGAGCCCAACGGTTACCTGCACATCGGCCACGCCAAGTCGATCTGCCTCAACTTCGGAGTCGCCCAGGAATTCGGGGGCCGGTGCAACCTGCGCTTTGACGACACCAATCCCATCACCGAAGAAGCCAAATACGCCAGGTCGATTCGAGAGGATGTCCACTGGCTGGGATTCGACTGGGAGGATCGCCTTTATCACGCATCGGACTACTTTGGTCAGCTTTACCGGTACGCTGAAGAACTGATCGGAAAGGGCAAGGCCTACGTCTGCAGCCTGACGGGGGAGGAGATCCGCCACTACCGGGGCACTCTTTCCGAGCCGGGGCGCAACAGCCCCTACCGCGACCGTTCGGTACAGGAAAACCTGGATCTTTTCCGGCGCATGAAGGCCGGTGAATTCGAGGAAGGCGCCCACGTGCTGCGGGCCAAGATCGACATGGCCTCCCCCAATCTGAACATGCGCGATCCGGTCCTTTACCGCATCCTGCACGAAAGTCACCACCGCACGGCAGGCGCCTGGTGCATCTACCCCATGTACGACTTCGCCCACGGTCAGTCGGACGCCATCGAAGGCATCACGCATTCCCTTTGCACATTGGAGTTTGAAGATCACCGCCCTCTTTACGACTGGATCCTGGATCAGCTCGACGTTCCCTGCCATCCCCAGCAAATCGAATTCGCGCGCCTGAACCTCACCTTCACCATCACGAGCAAGCGCAAGCTGAAGCTGCTGGTGGAAGAGGGGCACGTCAGCGGCTGGGACGACCCCCGCATGCCCACTATCCGCGGACTGCGCCGACGCGGCTGCACGCCCCGGGCGATCCGCAATTTCTGCGAGCGCATTGGGGTGGCCAAGCGCGACAGCCTGCATGAGATGGCCCTACTGGAATACAGCCTCCGCGAAGACCTCAATCAGCGGGCGCCCCGCTACATGGCCGTCCTCAAGCCGCTTAAGGTGGTGCTGACCAATTATCCCCAGGGAGAGTCGGAGGAACTGGAAGCCATCAATAACCCCGAGGACGAGTCGGCTGGAACGCGAATGGTCCCCTTCTCGCGAGTCCTCTACATCGAGCGCGACGACTTCATGGAGGATCCGCCCAAAAAGTTTTTCAGGCTGGCGCCCGGACGCGAGGTGCGCCTGCGCTACGCCTACTTCATCACCTGCCGGGAGGTGGTCAAGGACGACTCAGGCGAGGTTGTCGAACTACGATGCAGCTACGACCCTGACACACGGGGCGGTTCGGCGCCGGACGGGCGACGGGTCAAGGCCACCTTGCACTGGGTTTCCGCTCAGCACGCCGTGCCAGCCTCGGTGAGGCTTTACGACCGCCTCTTCGAAAAGCCCAACCCCGCCGCGGCAGAGGATTTCCGGGAGTCGCTAAACCCGAATTCGCTGCAAGTCCTGCAAGGATGCCGCCTGGAGCCGGCTCTGGCCCAGGCGTCACCAAGCCAAACAGTGCAGTTCGAGCGCCTGGGCTATTTCGTGGCCGACAGCCTGGATTCCAGCCCCGAAAACCTGGTCTTCAACCGTACCGTCACATTGCGCGACACCTGGGCCAAGGTCGAAAAGCATCTCAGGCATCAGGCATCGCAGTCCAAGCGCAAGAAGAGATAGTGAAACCTAGCTAGCTAACGAAAGTAAACGGCTTCGCCACCCCCCTATCTTTCCTTGGCTTCTTTGAGGATGCGGCGGTACAGATGGGGATCAATGTAAAAACTTACTCACCGCTGGCATAATCTAGATCATCCTCAAGCTCTTCTTCCCCATAATGGCGAGAGATCTCATGCCGCCCGAGAAGAAAGGCAAATTCATGCTTCGTCAATCCGGCCAGCTCCCGCGCTTTGCCGAAACCCAAGATTCGTCGACTGTAAAGGGCGAGTGCCAGTGATTCAAGAATGTGCTGTTTTCTGTTGACGTCAGGAATCCGCAAGGCCTGCTCGATTTGATCCGGGATCTCCAAGACTAGGCTCATTTCCTATCGACCTCCTGAAGCGACGGGCCTGATTGCGAGGCTCTGCCGAGTGCAGATACCCCGACTCGAAACCACTGTAGCTTAGCATATCAAGTCTCTTCGCTTAGACGAATGGCGCCGTTAAGGAGCCAGCCTGGAAAGGGAGGAAATCCGCAAGGCGCTATCAATCGTCGCCGACCTTGAGGAACTCGTCGAGCAATGATTCCAGGTCTCTCAACGTTCCGTTGATCTGTTGCCGCAAGTGCCAGCGATCCTTGCGATGGGATGTGGCCCGGTCGGGGTCGAGGTCGGTACCCCTGAGCAGGCTCTCTGCACTGGTGTCCAAGGCGCGGGCAATCTGGAAAATAAAGCTCAAGGAAGGCCTCTTGACGGCCCGTTCCACGGCACTGATGTAGCCGGGTTCGTAGTCGCCCAACTCGGCCAGCTTCTCCAGGGTCAGCTTCAACTCCTTCTTGCGCCTTTGACGGATGTTGGCGCCGATTCGGGCAGCAATCCTCTCGCTCAGATTCACTCGCATAGCCTCTCCCTGCCTTGGAGGACGCTTGGCTGCGCCCTCAGCCTCTTTCAATCTGACGACGTTGCTCACTTTACAATTTTTTACTTGTTATGTCAAGCAAAAAATAAATTTGCTCGGGGTTTCAAGCGAGGCGAGCGAAATGCTTGCTTGAACGAGCAGAAATGGCGTAAAGTGGCAATGGTCCGACGGGAAGCCTGACGGCCACTGAAAGGAGGTGCCAAGGTGGCGAATCAAGACGAGAAGAGCACTTCGGGCATGTCGCTGGGGGATTACCTGCGCAACCTGCGCGACACCCGCCGAATGACCCTGAGGGAAGTAGAGCAGGCCAGCGGCGTCTCCAATGCCTACCTGAGCCAGTTGGAAAACGGCAAGCTCAAGAAACCCTCTCCCCACATCCTTCACAAACTGTCGGGCGTCTTCGGCGTCCCCTATGAAAAACTGATGGAAAAGGCCGGCTACCTGGACCCCAAGCCCGTTCGGCAAGAGAAATCCCGGCGCCGAGGACGGCTGCCCACCTTCGCCCCCGAAGACCTGACTCCCGAAGAGGAAGAGGAACTGCTGCGCTACCTGGCCTTCCTGCGATCGCGCAAGAAGTGAGGAAGGTTGTCGGTTGTCTGTTGTCAGCAGGATGGCAGCAGGCCTTGGAAGCTCCAGAGAGTCAAATTTGCCACCGAGGCACAGAGTGCACAGAGAAGAATCAGAAATAGCCCTCTGATCTCCGTGCGGCGGCGGTCAGGGGTTCCGGGCTCCAGGTCCCAGGTTCCGGATTCCAGAGTCCGAATCCCGAAAACCCGGAACCTGGAACCCGAAATCCTTCTGCGGTCGGTCTGAGGCG
>JANQFM010000349.1 GCA_028277865.1 Acidobacteriota bacterium | reverse complement strand
ATGCCGCCTGGCATATGATCAGTGGAAGGAAGCGCTTTCTCATCCGAGAGTCGGGGGTCGAGGCTCTGGAAATGATCCAGGCCCAATGAAGCTCGCTTCAACCAATACTTGCTCACCTGAATTCGCGGGCTTCGCCTAATGTCAGAAAGTTGATGAGCAGTTTCATTATTGATACTATAAAGCATGGCGCAGATTGAAGACCTGCTCGCCAGGATGAAGACCAACCCCAAAGGGATTCGGTTTTCAGACCTCTGTAAAGTCTGTGACCGCTTATTCGGCAAACCGCGCCAAAGTGGCAGCAGTCACAGAGTCTACAAGACACCCTGGCGGGGTGACCCGAGAGTCAACATTCAGAACGAAAGAGGTAAGGCGAAGGCCTATCAGGTCCGGCAGGTTCTCATGGCAGTTGATCGACTTGAGGCAGAAAATGGCTTTGAAGAATGATCGCTACACGTATCGGGTATTGTGGTCCGAAGAGGATCGGGAGTATGTTGGCCTTTGCGTCGAGCTTCCAAGCCTGAGCTGGTTGGCGAGGACTCCGGAGACAGCTCTGAAAGGCATTCGAAGCGTCGTAGCTGAGGTGATTGCCGACATGAAGAATACGGGCGAGAAGCCCCCCCAGCCGATTTCCGGCAAGAGCTACAGCGGCAAATTCGTTGTGCGAATTCCACCAGAGGTGCATCGAAAGCTGGCGATTCAGGCGGCGGAGCAAGGCGTCAGCCTCAATCGTTTGGCAAGCTCCAAATTGACTCAATAGCTGAAGCCCATCCGGGAACGCCTGGAGAACCGCTGGCTTGCCGATCAGGTCTTGTCCCGTCTCGCCTGTCCGAGCCTGCAAACCGCATTCTCAACCCGTCTGGCAATCTCTTCCGGATCCGTCGTGTCTTCAAAGTGCAGCGGAGCGCCGATCACTGACGCAGCCGGCCCGGCCTTGGGCCAATCGTCGTGAACCGAGAAGACCTCAAAAAGCCCCGATAGATGGATCGGGACGACGGGCAGGCGCAGCTGCAGGGCCATCATTCCCACCCCCGCTTGAAAGGGCAGCATCTCACCGCTGGGAGTGCGGCGGCCTTCGGGGAAGATGAGAGGGCAGTAGCCTCGTTCGATCAAGCTGCCCGTGTACCGCAGCGTCCGGCGGATGCCGCCTTGACGAGGCAGTGGGTAGGCGGCGAAGAGGCCGGCGGCCAAGTGGTACTGCAGGCCGGAGCGGCTGCGCTGGCGCAGAGAGTAGCCCTGGGGCCAGAAGTAGGGACGGAAGAACTCCTGGCGCATTGCCGGAGCCAGTCGGTGGCGCCATCGGTAGGGCAAGGCCTGGTAGATGGCGGGGGTATCGAGGTGGCTGGAGTGGTTGGCGGCGAAAATGACCGGCCCGGCAAGGCCTTGCAGGTGCTGTCGGCCTTCAATCTGCATAGGGATGTAGTGACGGTACAAGGGAAAGACGAAAGCTTCGAGCAGGAGCTTGCGCAGCCAGCCTATGGGACGGCCGTGCCAGCCCAGGGCTGAAACTTCCTCGGGCAGGGGACGGGCGGCGCTGCGAGGCGTGGGCGCCATTTCCTCGCCAGGCTCCGCCTCGGCGCCCTGCTGGGGGGATTGGACGGCGGCGGATTGAAGCTCGTCCTGCAAGCGGGGTGGACGCCCCTTGCTCGCCTGCCGAACCCACTTGCGCAGATCTTCGACGGTGCCCAGCAGGGAAAAGCTCTCCTCGTCGATGGCCAATTGATAGGTATCCTCCAACTGGGACAGCAGCTCGATGCGGTCCAGCGATGAGATCCCCAAATCTTCGCCGAGTCGCTGTGAGCCCTGCAGTGATGCGGGCTCCTGGCCTGTCAAGCGGCTCAGGACAGCGTCCACTGTCAGGGCTTCGGGCGCTGCCGGCTGCTCCGGCCCGGCCTTGCCCTGGACACGTTCGGCCACCAGCCGGCGCTGCACCTTGAAGGTCGACGAGGTGCGGGGAAAATCGTCCTCGGGCCACACCGACCAACTGCGGACACGCTGATGGGGTTCCAGGCGGCTGTTGGCTTGGCGGACGATTGCAGCGGGATCGGCTTGGCGATCGGAGAGCAGCAGTGCAGCGTGGACCACCTCGACGCCGTCCTTGCGCAAGGGCACCACCGCCGCTTCACGCACCTCCTCCATCCCTTTGAGCGCCTTTTCCACGTCTTGGGGAAAGACGTTCATTCCGTCCGAGGTCACGATCAAGTCCTTTTTCCGCCCCCGGTAGTAAAGGCGTCCCTGGGAGTCGAATTCGCCGATGTCGCCTGTGTGAAGCCAACCCTGCTTTTCGCCTACCGAGCGGATGCCCTTTTGCGTCCAGTATTCGGCCACCACCGAATCGCCCCGCACCAGGATTTCTCCGTCCTCGGCGATCTTCACTTCCTGCCCCGGCAAGACCTTCCCGATCGAGCCTGGCTGGTTGTAAAAGGGGTGGTTGACGGCCACCACCGGGCTGGTCTCGGTCAGGCCGTAGCCCTGGATGACGACATAGCCCAGCCGCGCCCAGAATTGCTCGCTCGATCGGTCCACTTCTGCGCCTCCTGCAATCAGCGCCCAGAACTTCCATCCCAAGGCTGAATGAATGCGGCGATAGCGCCACCAACGCTGCAAGATGCCGACGATTCCTTTGCGGTGAGGACGGGCCGGCGCCGGCTGAAAGCGGCGTTCGAATTCGGCCTCCAGGGTCTTGAGGATGCGGGGGACCGTCACAAGGGCCGAAACGCGTTCCTGGCGGATGGTCCGCATGACGGCAGCCGGATGGATGTCGGCCATGAGTACGGCAGCCCCGCCCAGCAGCACCGGGATAAAAAGCCCCATGGCCTGGCCGAACATGTGGCTGAGAGGCAGCAGGTTGAGGATGCGGATGGGCTGAAAGGGACGGGCGTACTTTTTGTAGGCCTCGATTTCCGAAGCCAGCGGATTGAGGTTGGCAACGATGTTGCGGTGGCGGTGGACGACCCCCTTGGGATCGCCGGTGGTACCCGAGGTGTAGACGATCTCAACGATGTCCTGGGCGGCGGCGGCGACGGGTTGCAGAGCCGGGGCGGGAGGCAATTCGGAGGCCTTGTCCAAAGGCCAGTAGGGGAGGGAAAGCGTGCCGGGATCGACGCTGCTGCCATGCACCAGCAGTCGGGCTTGCACTTGCTGCTGAATGCTCTCCACCATGCGCGGCGTGGATCGGAAGTCGATGGGGACGACCTGAACGCCCATCGAAAGGCAAGCCCAGAAGGCAGATATCCACTCGGGGCGGTTCTCGCTCCACAGGATGAGCCGGTCGCCTTGCTGCAAACCCTTCAGGTCAAAAAGGACGGCCAGTTGGGAGGCCTCTTGGAGGACTTGACGGTAGGAGAGGGTCCAGGTCCGGTAGCCGTTGTTGAACCGCACTGCCTCGCGGCCCTCCAGCTTCCGGATAACGTCCAACAGGTCGAGCAGAGTGCGCATTGCAAACCGCCCTCCATTGCGGACCAGCAATCACCCGGATGGCACTGGATCAGCAGCGAGATGAGAAGCAGGCAGCAGCCTTCCTTTACCAGTGCGTCTCATTGACCTCGGAGGCGTCTTCAACGTACCAGGTGTCAGAGCCGTAGTTCTTGGCGACGATGATGAAAAACTTGCCCAGGCGATCCGCCTCGTCACGCGGAAGCGTGATCTTGAGAGTCAGGCGGCCATCGCTTCCAGGCAAGTCGGGGCCCGCCACTCGGAACCCCTGCAGCTGTACCGAGTCGACTTCAAACCAGGTCGAGGTATAGCCTTGGTTAAAGGCTTCAACACTCTTGGAGACCCGATTGTCGTTCTTGAGCAAGTTCAGCTGGACCTTCTCAGAAGGCTGGCCCACCATCCCGATGCCGATGCGGTACTCCGATTCGGGCTCGAAACCGGAGAAACTGGTCGTCACACTGATTTCATCCGGGCTGGTTTTGAGGATCGGCGTGCTCATCACGGCCCGCGCCAACAAAGGAACAGCGGCGATCAGCAAGATCAGAGCCGCACAACAAATCGTTTTGTTCATTTTTCCCATCCTGAATGAAGCCATCAAGCGACCCGCCGGACCGGCTCCGGCGGCAGCGCCCCAGGGCCGCCGGTTGCAGTTCAAACCTCGTTCGGCTTGCCCCAATGTTATACTGGATTTTCGGGTGCACATAAAGCCTTTTTTTCAAAGACGGCCCTGGGCAATCAGAGTTGCAGCGCCGCGTTGAGAGTATCCTGTTGGTCGGCCGGATGCAAAAAAGAACCTGTAGGCCAACTGGAAAGCATTGGGAATGGCCGCTCGACCGGCAAGGGCGCCTGGCCTGGGTGCGAACGTGCCAGTGCCTTCGGCAGTCGGTGCATCCGCATCCCTGCAGGCAATGCGGGTGCAGGGCTCTAATGAGGTGTGGGCTCGCCGCAAGACTTCATGCACTTTTCCAATAGCAAATAGGGCCAATTTCATGAATCGCTCGAGCAGAAACAATGCCCGGAGGATGGTGGTTTTTCGCTGCATCTGCGCAGTTGCGCTGCTGTCGGCAGGGCTTGCAGCGCTGTCTTCCCAGGAGATGGAAAAGAAGATCGCCCTGACATTCAACGACTTGCCCGCACGCGGCCCCATGGGCTTTTGGAGGCCTCGCGAAATCAGCAACATGATCCTGCGCTCACTGGCCAAGTACAATATTCAGGCTGCAGGCTTCGTGGTGCAGGAAAAAGTGGACGACCAACCGATTCTGGGGATTGTGCTGGAGGATTGGGCCTCGAAAGGGCACATCCTGGGCAACCAGACCTACTCGCGAGTGGACTTCAACGCCCTGTCAGTGGATGACTTCTTGGAGCATGTCAAAGACGGGCAAAAAGCGATTCGCCGCTATGGGCGCCACTTCTCCTTCAATTACCGCTACCTGCGCTTTCCACAGCTCCACCAAGGCGACACCAAGGGCAAGCGGAAAAATATCGGCAAGACGCTCAGGCGGGCCCAGTATGAGGTTGCGCACGTGACGGTGAAGACCTCGGACCACCAATTCATCCGGGCCTATCTGGAGCACCAGAACGACCCCGCCAAGTCCGCTGAACTGAAGGAGCTTTTCCTGGCCCACGCCAGTGAAAGCCTTGATTATGCCGAAGGCCAGTCGATGAAAGTCTTCGGACGCAACATCCCCCATGTGCTGCTGCTGCGCTGCGGGATCTCCACTGCGGCCTTCCTCGGCGACCTGATTCAGTTCCTCAGAGAGCGCGGCTATTCCTTCGTCTCTTTTCCGGAGGCTCTCTCCGACCCCGCCTATCAGACTGAAGAGAGCTACTTCGGCCCCTTGGGCCTTTCCTTCATCGACCGGGTCGCCGCTACGCGCAGCCTCCCCTTCCAAGAGCACCAAGGGGAGCTGCGCCGGGGGGACGTGGAATCCTGGCTCAGGCAATAAACACACCAGACAAGAGCGAACCCATACCTGCCCCCCATCCACCCCGGCACACCAGACAAGGGCTGATCAGAGCTTGCGGAGGGATTTCGCCCAGGAGTCCGGGACCATTCGTGCCAGGCCTGGGGGAAGCCAGAGCGAATGAGCTGGAACGGTTGAAATCCCTCCGCAAGCGCACCCTTCAATCACGCAATGGCACCAGCAATTCAAGTGCCAGTGGAAATACCCGGCAAACCGGTAGATTCAGCCTGATGACGGGTAACCGCTTACCCAGCGTGGGTAAGCGGTTACCCAGGGGAGGGGTGGAGTCCAAGGTCCAAGGTCCAAGGTCCAAGGTCCAAGGTCCAAGGTCTGCAGAATGTATCGACTTGCTGCCAACTGCCGAATGGGTCAGGCGGCTGGGGTTGCTTCAGATCGGAATTGGGCGAGATCCTCCCGGTACTCCTGAGCGACCTCGCAGTCAGGGTCGATCTTCAAGCTGCGCTGCAATGCCTCTTCCGCTTCTTCGAATTGATCCAGTTGCATGAGGCAATAGCCCAGTTCGGCCCAGTCATAGGGTTCGACA
>JANQFM010000324.1 GCA_028277865.1 Acidobacteriota bacterium | reverse complement strand
ATCTGAGCCATCACGAAGCGGTTGACGGGATCGGCCTTCATAGCTCCCCCACTCCCTGCCTGATGGCCTGGAACTTGCGGAAGAAGTCGGGGTCCATGTCGTATCTGACCTGCTCCCTCGCATGGGCGAGTGTCCTGGGTGAGCGGCGCACCAGGCGCGCCAAGTCAACAAGCCTCAAATGGTGGATGCGCTCGAAGACGAAGGCTGCGGCTGTCCGGGCCTCCCGGATGCGCCTGTGGCCGTCGCCGCTTGTCAAGGCCCGGCAGGGGATTTGGAAGACTTCCGCAGTCACCTGGACGACCTGCTCTGCGGTCACCAACTGCTGGAGTTCCAGCAGGTCGAGCAGGATGGCCTCTGCGGTCGATTCGTCGGCCACCTCGACGCGCTCCGCTACCGGGAACCAAAGCCGATCTATTTCCACGTCCAGCGCAAGCCAGGCGCGCAGCAGGAAATCCAGGCTGATCCGCTGCTGGCCCAACTCCTTCAATCGGTAGTGGCTGGCCTTGTGGCTTGTTCGGCGGGCCACTTCGGCAGCGGTCAGCCCCTGCTTGTGGCGGACCTTCTCCATTCGCTTGCCCATCCACTGGCAGGCAAGGCGTTCCAGCTTTCTCATGGGTTTCCTCCTCCGGTGGGTTAGGATGACGGGAGAGGGCCGGAGAAGCCGGACGGGCCGGGTTGAAAGAAACGCCGATTCCTCAACTCCTGCCTCCGTCCTACGAAGGGCGTTCCCCTTTCAATGGCGGATGGCGTCCCGTCCGGCTCCATCGGCCCTCTGGCTGCGGCTACTGCGGGCTGCCGTGCAGCTCGTCAGACAGCCGCTCGTCGATGGGCTGCAACGCCCGCTGGAAGCGCTGCTGGACAGCGACGACCAGATCCCACACCTCGTCCTTGCGCTCCTCGAAGCACTTCAGCGCTGCGAAAAGGGCGGAGGCGCAATCAGAGATCTCCTGCCATTCCTCGACTGCCAGCCAGACGGACTGAGGGGGTTTCGGGGGGTTCCCGTTGATGGGGGGCGGATCGGATTGGGGTACAATTTTTCCAGCCATTTTCACCTCTCTGCAGGTGGAATTGGTTAGGCTTCGTCGCGTGGTGAGTCACGCGGCGGGGCCGCTCCGGTTGTCGATGG
>JANQFM010000271.1 GCA_028277865.1 Acidobacteriota bacterium | reverse complement strand
ATGTTGGTTCGGTATTTCAAGACCAAACCGTAGGAGGTGAAACCATGGCTAGAGATGAGGATCACGGACATAATGATTGCCAGGCAGAGCAAAATGCGTTGAATAACGCAAGAGCAGCCCAGGCTGCTGCCCAGGCAGCCTACAGCCAGGCTCTCCGTGACGAGAAGGCCGCGGCCAGGAAGCACAACGAGGCCAAGCGGGAGCGTTCGAAAGCCAAGAGAGCCAAACGAGATGCAACAGAAGCCCGTCGAGAGGCCGAGAAGGATCTCGAGAAATGTGAAAGGCGCCATCCCAATGACCCAAACGCCTGCCGTCAGCAACGAGATGCCCTCAAAGAGGCGCAAACCGCCGAAGCGAAAGCCACGGCTGCCTTGGCGGCTGCCGAGGCCAAGGCAGAAGCCGCCCGGCAGGCTTGGCAGGCCGCCAACCAGGCACTGATCGCTGCCAGAGAGGTTCGGGACGCGGCCAATCGTGCCGTGACGATCGCCGAGCGAAACTTGAGAGAATGCCAGAAACGGCTGGAGGTTCCTTTTCAGCCGGTGGTGGAGATCTCAGAAGAATCGTAAGCCGACGCCATAACCGGTCCGGCATGGGCGAACAGTTGCCGCCTATTCCTGCTGCCGCGGCCGTTGCTGCCCGCCCTTCTCGAGATGGGCGGGCAGAGCGGACCTCCAACCCCCGAATCCATTCGGCAGGGGCTTGCCTGCATCATCTCGGCCACAGCCATCCGAACATGCCGGCCGTCAGCAGGCTGTAGATCAGGCCGTCGAAGATGTGCTTGAGCGAGCTGGACCAGGGCTGCCCCTTCCAGATCGACTCGGTGGCGGTGGAGCCGGCGTAGCCGAGGAAGGCGGCCGTGCCGGCAACGCGGAAGACCGTCAGGTACTCGGTGGGCGGCGTCAGCAGGGTTCTGCTCGTCAAGTAGGCGACGAACATGCTGATCACCAAGCAGAAAATGAACCAGGAGACCAGCGGCTTGGCCATCGACGGCATGCCACTGGAGAGCACCGTCACGAAAGCGACCGGTCCCTTTTCAAACTTCTCCTTCACTTCGGGCTTTTCCATTTCCTTGAAGTCGACGCAGTGGGGCAGGTAGTAGTAGCCGCGGCCGACGCCCTCCTTGCGCATCGCCTCAAGGACATTGTCCTCGCCGGGCATCGCCGCGTAGTCGCTGCGGTGATAGTTGAGCACCATGTGCAGGATCGAGCTGGCGATGAACACCGCCACCGCCGAGAGCAGAATCGGAAGCCAGAGTGCCGTCAAAGAGACCATTCCCTCCTCCTTTCGCGGGCGACCGCCGCCTGCGGGCCAGCCCGGGCTAGCCGCTTGAAAGCGGGCGCCGGGTACCATCTGTTCAGAAAACGCAAGACACTAGCAAGCCATGGATCCGCTTTGGATCTTGGCAGTATACACGCTGATCAGGAGATCCGTAACCGGAGACCCGATGGCGAGCCGGAAGGCTGTACAGCTTCTCTGTTTACTGCTTTCCGTACCTTTGTGCCTCTGTGCTTCCCATCTCCGGCCTGAGGCGAGAATCTGAAACTCTCCAACCGAATCCGCCGTCTTCACCAACTGACAACTGACAACTGACAACGGACAACTGACAACTGACAACTGACAACTGACGACCCGCGCATGAAAATCGGCATCACCTGTTACCCCACCTACGGCGGAAGCGGAATCGTTGCCACAGAGCTGGGGCAGGAGCTTGCCCGGCGCTCGCACGAAGTCCACTTCATCAGTTCCTCGCTCCCCTTGCGGCTCATGGAGTTGGGCGATCACATCTTCTATCACGAAGTCGAGCCCATGAGTTATCCCCTTTTCGAACACGTGCCTTATGACCTGGCCTTGGCCACCAAGACCGTCGATGTGGTCCAAACGCATGGATTGGACCTGCTTCACGTCCACTATGCCATCCCTCACTCCATCAGCGGCTACCTGGCCCGCGAGATGCTGCGGCCCCGCCGGCTGCCCATCATCACCACCTTGCACGGCACCGACATCACCCTGGTGGGACGCGACCATTCCTATCTCTCCGCAACTCGGTTCGGAATCCGCCAAAGCGACGGGGTGACGGCTGTGAGCGAATTCTTGCGCAAGGCCACCTTGCGCGAGTTTTGCTCTGACTGCGAGATCCGCACCATCCCCAACTTCATCGACACCCAGAGGGTGCGCCGGCTGGCCTCGCCCGAGCTGCGGGCCCGATTCGCTCCCCATGGCGAGAAGGTCTTGGTTCACCTCTCCAACTTCCGCCCCTTGAAGCGCATCACCGACGTGATCCGGGTCTTCGAGAGGGTTCAGAGGGAAATCCCGGCCGTACTGATCATGATCGGGGACGGAGTGGAGCGCTCCAACGCCCAGCATTTGGTCCGCGAACTGGGCATCTCGAGCAAGGTTTTCTTTGTGGGGATGGTGGGCATGGTGGAGAGCTATCTGTCGGTGTGCGACCTGATGCTGCTGCTTTCCGAAACGGAAAGCTTCGGATTGGCGGCCCTGGAGGCCATGGCCTGCGAAGTTCCGGTGGTGGCCACGGACGTGGGAGGCTTGCCCGAACTGGTCTCGCCCGGCTGCAACGGCCACCTCTATCCGCTGGGCGACATCGATGGGATGGCCCAGGGCGCCCTGGAGATCTTGGACGACTCCAACTTGAAGCGCTTCATGAAGAACGCCCGCCGCTGCGCTGTGAAAAGCTTTTCCATCGACAAGATCGTCCCCAGGTACGAGGACTACTACCGGGAAGTCCTGCAAGGCGAGCCCTGCCCCTGCCCGTGAAGGTTTCACGCAGAGGCGCAGAGACGCAGAGGGAGAGGGAAGAGGGGGGAATTTAAGAATCTCGTTATTCTACTCTTCTGCCTCTCTCTGCGCCTCTGCGTCTCTGCGTGAAATCCCCCGGCGCCCTATTCGTACCGCAGGCACTCGATGGGATCCAGGCGGGAGGCTTTGACGGCCGGGAAAACGCCGAAGACCAGTCCCACCATCATCGAAACCACAAAGCCTGTCACCACCGCCCAGCCGGGAATGCTGGCGGGCAGTTCGGGGATCAGCGCGATCACCAAGGCACTGGTGCCGATGGAAAAGAGGACTCCGATGACTCCGCCTGCAGTTGTCAGGGTGATGGCTTCGAACAGGAATTGGAAGGTGATGTCCTTGCGGCGGGCGCCCAGCGCCTTGCGGACTCCTATTTCGCGGGTCCGCTCGGTGACCGAGACCAGCATGATGTTCATCACCCCGATGCCTCCCACCAGCAGCCCCACCCCTGAAATGGCGATGGCAAGCAATCCGATCTGGCCGATGGCGGCGTCGAACTGTTCAACCAAACTGTCGTAGGTGCTGAGGCTGAAGTCGTTTTCGTCCAGGCTGCGCAGCCCCCGTTCGCGGCGCAGGATCGACTCGGTCTCTTCGAAGGCGAGATCCAGGAATCCTTCGCGGGCCCTGACAATGAGCATGAGGAAGTCGGCTCGGGTGTAAAGCTTGCGAAAGGTCCGATAGGGCATGTAGATGGCGTTGTCGGCGTCGTTGGCGCCGAAGAAGCTGGTCTTGGCCTGTTCGAGCACGCCGATTATGGTGAATCGGTTGCCGCCGATCATGATGCTCTTGCCCACAGCCCGCGTGTTTTGGGGGAAAAGGGAGTCTACGGCGTTGAAGCCCAGTACGCACACCATGCGGCGACCCCGGTCGTCGACTTCCGTGAAAAAGCGTCCGTCCGAGAGGACCGCGCCGATATTTTCAGCCAAGTTGGAAGAAACTCCCAGCATTTGCCCGTTGCTGAACTGCTGGTCGCGGTATTTGAGCGTCGGCTGTGGCCCGAACCCCTGGTAGGAAACGTCGGCGATGTAGTCGGACTGCTCCTTGACGGCTTGCGCGTGTGGCACTGTGAGCGGTTCCCTCTGGCGTTCGCGGCGAGACCGGGGGCCGGTTTGGATACCGGTAGAGAGATGGAAGGCATAGATGTTGTCGGTGCCGTACTGCTCGACCAGCGAAAGGATGTTGCGCCGCATGCCGGTGAGGATGGAGGCGATGACGATGACCGTGGCCACTCCGATGATCACGCCCACCACGGTCAGGAGGCTGCGCACCTTGTGGCTGCGCAAGGTGTCCAGCCCCATGCGGATGTTCTCGAGGTACTGCTGCTTTGTCATCGTACTTCCTCATCGCCCTGGCGACTGGGATCCATCGGGAGACCGGAGACCGAAGGCCGAAGACCGGCAGAGGGAGGGCGCCAAGAGCAAGCCTCGAGCTGTCTGAAATGACTCAGTGCAAAGTCAATCACCGTGTCCGTCTTGATTTTTCCGGTCTCCAATTCCCTTACCTTTCAGCCGACAGCGCGATGATGGGATCCAGCCGCGAGGCCCGGTAGGCCGGGAATATCCCGAAAATGATGCCGATCCCTCCCGAGACTCCCACCGAGGCCAGCATGTATCCCAGGGTGATGTTCATGGGCATGGGAGTGGTTTGTTCGACCAGCCAGGCCAGTCCGGCCGCCAGCAGCAGTCCGGTCAACCCTCCCATGACGGCCAACAGGCAGGCTTCGACCAGGAACTGGTAGAGGATATCGCTGCGGCGGGCGCCCAGCGACTTGCGCAAACCGATCTCAAAAGTCCTCTCGGTGACCGAAACAAGCATGATGTTCATGACCACGATCCCGCCCACCAGAAGGGCGATGGCGGTAATGGGAATGACCACCATCTGGACCGCTGCGGCGAACTGTCCCACCGATTCATTGATGTCATCGGTCGAGGTCAAGCCGAAGTCATCCTCCTGATTGGGCTTGAGCTTGTGGCGGATGCGCATGGCCATCTGAACCTGATCCAGGGCCGATTCGAAGCGCTCGCTGCTCACCGACTGGCCCCGGATATCGATGGAGGTCCGTCGGCCGTACATCTTTTGAAAGCTGGTAAGGGGAAAGTAGACCACGTTGTCCAGGCTCTGTCCGAAAGCAGAGCCCTGCTTTTCCAGGATGCCGATCACCCGAAGCCTGTGGTTGCTGAATTTGATCGTCCTTCCCAAGGGGTCCAGGCCCTCGAAGAGGGTTTGGCGCAGATCCTCTCCGATGACGCAAACGTATTGGGAGCGCTGCACCTCGTTGTCGGTAAAAAAACGCCCTTCGGCCAGTTCCAGGTTGCTCAAGAAGATGTAGTTGGCCGTGACGCCCCAAATGCGGGTACCGTAGATTTCGTAGCTGTCGCGGTAAATGGGCCGGGTGGTGGCCAACTGTCCCGCGACCTCTCCGCAATCGGGGCAATTCTCTTTCAGAAAGTCGATGTCGGAAATATGCAGGTCCGGATTGCGGCGGGCGGCGCGAAGGTACTCCTCCCGGCTGATGTGGCCGAAGCGCGGGTATTTGCTGATCAGGAAGGAATCGCTGCCCAGGGCTGCCGAGACGGTGTCGACAAGGTATTGCTCTCCGCCCTCGATCCCGGCCCCCACCAGGACCACCGAGGCCACTCCGATGATGATTCCCAGCAACGTGAGAAAAGCCCTCAGCTTGTTGGCCAGGATGGCCTGCAAGGCCAATCGGGTCATCTCCCACCACATCGCTCCCTTCGATTTCGTCTTCATCTCAGGCCTCCGTCCCGCTTTATCCCCGCAGATACGTCCCTACCCCCCATATTGTTCTCTATCGGACATCTTCTTGGAAAGGGAAAGTTGGCAGTTCCACAATTCTGTTCTGCGCGGCAG
>JANQFM010000194.1 GCA_028277865.1 Acidobacteriota bacterium | reverse complement strand
CCTTCGGTTTGCAGGCCGCGCCCCAACTTGTCCACCAAAGGGCTTTGAAAGGATTCCTGCTCCAGCCTTTGCAGCACCTGGGAAAGCAATTCCAAGTCGCGCTCGGGCTGATCGACCTGTTCGATCACTTCCAATACCCGCTTCCGTTGGGAGAGGCCAAATGCGGCCTGAATCGCCAGGGAGGCAAGCCAGGGCAGGTAGCCAGCCTCGAAAAAGAGTCCGGCTGCAAGGGCGCTCCAGCTCATGAGCACCAGGAAAGGTGCGATCCAGCGCACCAACCGGAAATCCCAATCGGATTTCCGGGTGGCCCAATTGATCAGTTCCTCGGGATGGATCCCCGACTGAACACCTTCCCCCAGCACGGCCAAGTCCTCGCGCAAATCGAGCCGCTCGCGCAATTCCTCAACGGCCTGCTGGCGAGCCTGCACTTCATCGGGTTGGGCCGGATGGCACAGCCAGCAGGCCAGCGTCTCTTCGCCAATTCGTGTCCGGGCGCTGGAGAGGCGTTCGAAAAGCGATCCGGGACCGAACAGGTCGAGGTCGGCGGCATAGAGGTGAGATTCGCCTTCCCATCGGAAATCCGATCTCCCCGTGCCTTGCCACCTGCCCGCCAGGCGCGCCATCCCTGTGCGGTAATAATCGACAGCCCTGCCGGCCCGAGCCAAGTTGCGGCGCACAATCGCGTGGACGGCGATCAAGGCCACCAAGACAGCCAAAGGCAAAAGAATCCACATTGCCCCAATCCACACCGGCCCCAAAACCATCCAGACCGCGGCCAAGATGGCACCGCCCGCCAGGAGGCGAAATCGGGAGTAGCGGTTATCCCGAAAGCGAAGCTGGTCCGCAACCTGCTGACGCATCTTCAAGCGTTGTTCATACTCTCGGCGGGGTTTGCTCATATTCAAGCTTGGAAGGATACGGGATGTGGGGAGTTTCACGCAAAGCAGGGAAAGGGAGTGGTGGCTTAACCCGGATTTCTCACGGGTTCTCTACTGCGGAGCCGCAATCATCTGGCTTGGCGGCTTGGCGTGAGGTTCGCTTCCCCGATCTCACAGCCCCATGATTTCACGGAAACGGCGGGATCGGCGGCGGGACATCTCGACTTCCCGGCCGCCTTGCAGACAGGCTTTCAAACCGCCCGAAGAAAGAGCTTGAATGGAGCTGATCCAGCGCAATCCGATGATGTGCTTTCGTCCCGCCCGGAAGAACTCCTGGGGTTCGAGGCGTTCCTCAAGATAACGCAAAGAGCGGTAGACCAAGGGGCGCTCCTTTCCGAAGTACAGACGCGTGTAGTTGCCTTCAGACTCGAAGAGGCAAACATCCCTGAGCTTGACGAACCAGCAGCGTTCCCCGTCCTTGACGAAGATGCGGCTCTCCAGGCTGAGCCGCCGACTGTTCTCTGATGCTTGAGCCAAAGCCTTTTCGATCGCACCGGCCAGGCGGTCCTCCTCGAGCGGTTTAAGGAGGTAGTCGAGGGCATTGACCTCGAAGGCCCGGATGGCGTGCTCGTCATAGGCGGTGGTGAAGATGACGGCCGGCACGAACTCGAGCGACTCCAGCAACTCAAACCCGTTGCCCCCAGGCATGTGGATGTCCAGGAAAAGCAGTTCGGGCGACAGCTTGGCGACCAAGTCGCGAGCTGTACGCGGATTGGCCGCTTCGCCGATCACCTGAATCTCAGGATGCTTATTCAGCATGCGCTTGAGCTCGTTGCGGGCCAGCCGTTCGTCGTC
The DNA here is from genome assembly GCA_028277865.1 of Acidobacteriota bacterium. Lineage (GTDB taxonomy): Bacteria > Acidobacteriota > UBA6911 > RPQK01 > DATIPO01 > JANQFM01. Next base: position 8,551 of record JANQFM010000194.1, on the reverse strand, counting down.
GACGATCACCGCTTTCATGGCTCAGCCTCCTGCTGCCAGGGAATGTCGACCCGCACCTCCACCAACTGCTGGGGCATCTCTCGGATTTCGAGCCCGGCGCCTTCCCCGAAAATCAATTTCAGGCGGACTGATGCATTCTCAAGGCCCACTCCGCGATGATCATTCCCCCGCTCGATTCGCCCCGTATTGCGAACCCGCAGGCGGACATGGCTGCCATTGCGGCCTGCCGCAATGTCCAGCCGGCCTCCCTCGGGCAGGTCCGATATCCCGTGCTTGATGCCGTTTTCGACCAACGACTGGAGCAGCATGGGAGGCACGGGCGCCTGGAGCACCTCGTCGTCGATTTCCATCCGGACCCGCAGGCGTTCCTCCAGGCGAACGGCCTCCAGCTCCAAGTAATAGCGCACGATGCGAAGCTCTTCGGAAAGCGGGACAGTGGTGGCGTCGCTGGCCCGCAGGGCATAGCGCAGCAAGCCGGCTAGATGGGTGACGGCTTTTTGAGCTTTCTCCGGATCCTCCACGATCAAAGCTCTCAGATTGTTGAGGCTATTGAAGAGAAAGTGCGGATTGAGCTGCGCCTTGAGCGCCTTAAGCTCAGCCTCCTTGACGGTTGCCTCCAACTGCCATTTCTCGATGCGTGTGCGCTGCAGGTCCTCCAGCGAGTGGACGCCGAAATAAACCGACGACCAGGCCAGAAGAATGAAGCTCCAGTTGAGAAGCTGTGTCAGCGTTCCCATTCCGCCCAGCCTCTCAGGCATGCCTTCGTATTCGCCGACCGCTTTCCCAATCCCGATGCCCAACACGGTGAGAAGGACGGCGAGCACCAGTGCAGCAGCAAAGATCCGGGGAACCAAGGGACGCAAGGGCAGCTTGAGCCATCCCCACCGCTGGATCAGGCGGCGGTAAAAGTGGGTGCCGAAAAGAGCGCAGGCACCTACTGAAAGGAGGCCGATGCACAGATTCCAGCTAAATCCGATCAGGACCAGCTGCGAGGCCAACACCAGCCCCATCAGGCTCGACCAACCCACCAGCTGGCAAATCCAATAGGTGCGCTCTCGCGTCATTCTCCCAGGATTGTCACCGATCCCAGTCGGGAAAGCAAAGTCAGTTTGCAGTTCGCGGTTCGCGGTTCGCGGTTCGCAACTGGGAACCTCCTATTGTGGACTGCCAACTGCGAACTGCGAACTGCCTATCACTGGCTTTCCGGTCGGACAAAAGACTTGGGATCGGCCTCGATGTTGAATTCCACCTTCTCGATCTTCAGGTGGTTAAAGCTCATGCCTTGGCTGACTGTTTCAAGGGAATGAGCGATCCGGATCCCATCAACCTCCCGATAGTCCGAGGCAAGCACATCGAAGTCGTCCCTGGTGCCGGTCAGGGGATTGAACTGGGTGAGGACGGTTTTGTGGACCAGATAGGTCTTGGCGTCCATATAGTAGTGGATGTCCGAACCCTGCTTGAGAGTCAATCTGAGGTGATAGACTTGATTGGCTTCCATTTCCTCCTCGCCGAGCAGCTCGATTTTGTGGCCCTTGGCCTTGTAGTCCACCAGCGGGCCGTCAAAATCGGATCGAAGCACGACTGCCTCGGCCTGTTCCTTGGGCATGGTCTCGGGCACGCCCGAACCTCCGGCGATGGCAGGCTGAATCTGCCAGACCTCATGGCCGTCGTAAGCCTGGACAATGAGGTTTCCCAGAATGTCGGCTTCGAAGCGCAGCCAATTGGGCCTCTGTTGAGTCGAGACGAAAGTCCCGCTGGCAGCACCGCCGGAAACGGTGATTTGGCCGCTCAGGCGACGGCTCTTGAGCGACTTGAGCTTGTCGACGCCCCCCAATGCCTCCAAGCCTCGTTTCACCAACTCATCAGCGTCCTGGGCATGGGCAGGTGGTGCGGATAGGCCGAACATCAAGGGCAAAGCAACGAGAAGTGTTCGTTTCATGGTCTCATCCTTTCATTCGCCGAGCCATCGGCCCGACGTCTAATTCACTTTTCTCGACACCCTTGTACGGTCGGCTTGACAGAGCTGTTTTGGAGTTTATGACGAGCGGCCTGATTCAATGATGGACGGCAGCACTAGCCATCAGATTTGAGCGTGCTGAGCAGTGAAGAATATCAGGGCCCGCAACGTAGTGACCCCTCATAAGCCGGAAGGAATTGCCATGATCCAAGTGGAGCAGCTCTCTTTCACCTACCCCCAAGCGGCAGGCCCGGTCGTCAGCCAACTGAGCTTTGAAGTGCAAGAAGGCGAGGTCTTCGGTTTCTTGGGACCCAGCGGAGCAGGCAAGTCGACCACCCAGAACATCCTGATCGGATTGCTGAGAGGCTTCCAAGGACGAGCCTGCATCCTGGGACGCGACTTGGAAGGCTGGAATTCCGATTACTACGAACGCATCGGCGTTTCCTTCGAACTGCCCACCCACTACCTTAAATTGAGCGGCCGCGAGAACTTGACCTACTTCGGATCGCTCTATCAGGGCTCCGTCCGGCCCGTAGGAGAACTGCTGGAACTGGTCAACCTGTCAAAAGACGCCGATGTGCCTGTGGGGCACTATTCCAAGGGAATGAAGAACCGCCTCAGCGTGGCCCGCGCCCTGCTCAACAATCCCCAGCTGCTCTTTCTCGACGAGCCGACCGCCGGGCTCGATCCGGTCAATGCCCGTTTTGTCAAAGATCTCATCCGCCAGCAGCAGTCCCAGGGCAAGACCGTCTTTTTGACCACTCACGACATGGTGGCCGCTGACCAGCTATGCGACCGATTGGCCTTTATCATCGACGGGCAAATCCGTCAGATAGGCAAGCCCCGCGAGTTGAAGATCCGCCACGGCCAAGCGCTGCTGAGGGTCGAATACCTGGAGGAAGGACGATTGCTGGGCCGGGAATTCCCTTTGGATGGCCTGGCTGACAACGCCGCCTTCCAGAAGCTGCTGCGCCAGTCCGAGATCCAGACCCTTCACACACTGGAAGCCACCCTGGAAGACGTTTTCATCCGCACCACAGGGAGGCGTCTGACATGAACCGGCTGGCTTCGACATTGGCCTGGGACGTCCGATTGCAGCTGCGCAATGGCTTTTACTACGCCGCCGCCTTCACGGCGTTGATAATCATCTTGGTTTTCTCTCAGCTGCCTCTGGCCGAGATGAAATGGGTGCTGCCGGCCCTGCTGTTTTCTAACCTAATGGTCGGCACCTTCTATTTCGTGGCCGGACTGGTGCTGTTGGAAAAAGCGGAAAGGACGTTGGACGCCCAAATCGTCACGCCGCTGCGTCCCGGCGAGTACCTGGCATCCAAAACCTTGTCGCTGACCGGTTTGGCGTTGGCGGAGAATCTGCTCATCGTGTGGCTGGCCTACGGCGCCGACTTCCGTTTCTTGCCCGCCATGGGCGGGATGGCCCTGATCTCGGTCTTTTACACCCTGCTCGGCTTTGCAATCGTCATCCGGTACGATTCCATCAACGAATACCTGCTCCCCTCCTTTATCTACATGCTGCTGATCCAACTGCCCATGATCGACTACTTCGAATTGTGGCAAAACTGGATCTTCTACCTGCACCCCATGCAGGCGCCCCTGCTGCTCCTCAAAGCCGCTTTCCTTCCCATTCCGAGATGGGAAGCCGTCTACGGGATTCTCTATTCCGCCCTCTGGACCGGCCTGCTGATGAAATGGAGCCGAGGAGCTTTCCGGCGATTCGTCATCACACGGGAAGGTGGCCTACGATGAGAGCCGCAATTGTCTGGAAGGCTTTGGGGCCCATCGATTTGCGCAATGTCGGACGCGATCCGATGATGCGCCTGCTGGTGGCGATGCCATTTTTCATGGCAGGGGTGCTGCGCTGGGGCATCCCCATGGCCTCCCGCCGCCTCGACCAGTACATGGGCTTCGACCTGACACCATACTACATGCTGATCGCCAGCCTGATGCTGCCGTTCATGCCCATGATCTGCGGAATGGTGATCGGCTTCCTGCTGCTCGACCAGCGCGATGACCGGACGCTGACGGCGCTGCAGGTAACGCCCTTGACGCTGGGCGGCTACCTGGCTTACCGCATCACTCTTCCCATGATTGTGGGCAGCCTGACCACATTGGCGCTCTTGCCCCTGACCGGGTTGGTCGAGATCGCGCCCTCGACACTTTTGCTGGCGACTGCGGCAGCAGCGCCCGCCGGACCCATTTTTGCCCTCTTCCTGGCCTCATTCGCCCGCAATAAAGTGCAGGGATTCGCTTTGGCGAAGGCCAACGGAGTGGTCACCTGGCCCATCGTGGCCTCCTACTTCGTGGATTACCCCTGGCAATTCGCCTTCGGGCTGATCCCCTTCTACTGGCCGGTGAAATTCTTTTGGATGCGCCAGGCAGGCGAAGAGCATGCCTGGGTCTCTCTGGCCGTGGGGCTGATCTGGCAGGGGTTTGTAGTCTGGCTGCTGCTGAAGCGGTTCGAGAGGGTGTCGCGGCAATGATTTCATACAGAGGCACAAAGCGTTATTGACCGATTTACCGAGCAGAATCTGTAAGTCCCTTCTTTTCTAAGCTTTGCGACTTTACGGCTTTGCGTGATATCCGTGCTGGGCTCCGGCTAGTGAAATTGGGGGCAGAGAAAAAACCTCTGGTTCCCTGCGCTATTGGCTTGCCTGCTTCACAAGCGCCAAACCCAAGTGATTCTCAGTCATCTTATAGGAGGCAGTGTTCATGAGTGTATGCATATAGCAGTGGTGTACAGTCAAGACTAAATCCTGCAACTCGGGATCGTCCTCCAAGCGAGTCACTTTCAAACCTATGTCGGCACAATCCTCATAATGCAAATGACTATCGTGGACTTTACCATGAGCTAGTTTCTTGACAATTGACTTCGCTAAGCGATCCTTGTTCTTTTCCTTGCGGAGCATTACATCACGGAGTTGATCCTCCACAAAGCCGTTTGACCATTTGATAGCAGTCTGACACTGCCCTAAGAATGTCGGTTCATATTGACCGATGATGGCTTGCCAAAGCGGCACTTTGTGAGGGTGCTGCTTGACTTCGCGGCAGGCTTGCTGAAATTCCCGAATCACCTGAAAAGCAGGGAGTCCATGAAGCTGTGGGTCGATTGGCCCCAGATTTGAATGCGTTGCCATTACAATCTCAGAGCAGGAGCAGGCAATCATGGTGCCTGCCGACATCGCGATCTGTGGAATGATTGCCCGGATGTCATGACCAAACATTTTGTGCAAATAATCGACAATCGACTGAGTTGCGCCGATTTCACCCCCCTCCGTGTGAAGAAGTAGATCTAAGCCTTGGCTTCGATCAAGGCGGTGGACCGCCATCATGAATCCGTTCTTGTCCTCGTCGATGATTTGCGTCGGAAGACCTTGTTTTGACAGCCAGCCCGAATAATAGGCAATCACATTCCGACCGGTGAATTTGTGGAGTTCCTGCAGATATTTTCGGCGGATTGTGTCAAAGGCAAGCCGTTGTTTCTCCTGCCCTTGCCTCCTCTCTTCCTGCACCTCGCCTAAAACGTCACGCCAATTTGGCATAGATCACGATAAAGTCATGAGCCTTACTAGGCTATCTATTGCTATTTATATCGGCTTTTCATAAGCTCCATAGGTTACAAATGTTCTAATGGTTCTTCCCTTGCGCCTAAATCTCTTGGCCTGCTGGAGAGACTGTAGATAGTCATTGGGCATCGGCTGAAAGTGTTTTCTGTACTCAAGTTCAAGAGCCGATTCTTTCTGACGGTCCTTTTTGCTTGGCATGGTTTTTCTTCCTTTCGTCACTCGGTGCCGGGCATTCCCAGACCACCTTGCTTCTGTAGCTTGCTGGGCGATGTCGCTTCTCCGCTTAGTGGAAAGCTACCTCGCCCTCGCTGGTCCAATCCCATTTCGCTCATCTCTTCCCGATCGGCTTCCTCTGTAGCGTCGCAAGATTTGTTCAATCCTGCTCTCTTGTACATAGCATCAGAAACGGTAAACAGAATGGCAACACCTTGTCAACGTGGAAACCGGTACGTTACAAGCCCTCAACAAGTAAGACCTAACTAAAATAGCGGTGCCTAGAGCTTAGCAGGCCTAGCAGGCATCTAATGCCCTGCCAATACGGCCTGCGAAATCTGGGACTTAATTGGGATTCGGCTTTTTCGCCGAATCGAGTGCGACGCGTTCTCTGCGGCTTTGCGTGACCGAGGAGCTTCCCTCTGAACAGATTCCGCATCTGTTTCTTCTCACAGGGCGGGAGATCCGGCGGCGGACGGTGGCCAATCGGCGACCGTCTGGATTATCCTGGCAAGCGGGAAGGATCGATGCGGCTTTTTTGGATTTTTTGCCTCATATGCCTGCACACGGCCTCGATCTGGGCTCAAGGCGGCACCTCGCGCCAGGTGGCCGTCATCGTCGACACTTCCAATTCGATGAACGACAATGACCAGCGGCGCTATGCCATCCAGCTGTCGCAGGTCATCTCCGACCTGGTTTCAGACCAGGACGAACTGACAGTGGTGGGCTTCCCCTACGACGGAGGCTGCTCCGACCCGGCGGACCCTTCGCTGGCCATCAAGCTGGACCCTTCTCAACGGCTCGATTTCAAAGAACTGCTCAACCGCCGCACCCGCTACGAAGGCGGAACCCATTTCGGAGCACCCATCCGAACCGCCGCCCGAGTGCTTTCGCGCGACCCCTCCCGTCCCCGCATGCTGCTCATCATTGCGGATTCCGGTGGCCTGGGCCGCTGCGAACGGGTTCTGACACGCGAACTGATGACACTGCGCCGCAGCGGCGTTTTGGTAGCCGCCATCAACATCGGAACCTCGCGAGGCGCATTCGACCGTAATCCGGCCTTCGAATTCACCACCGCTGCACGCAGCCCGGAAGGGTTGGTGGACGCGGTGGCCCAGGTCTACCAGAAATTCCTGGGCGCCAAACAGGTGCAGACAGGCCGCGTCCGTCAGCGAATCGAAGTCGAGATTCAGCCTTATTGCAAGGAAGCCTTCCTGGTCACGGTGGCCGACGGGCAAATCGGCCAACTGCAATCGGCCTCGGGAAATCCGAGTTCCCGCAGCATCGACCTCAACTTCCGGGGCGGCGGAACAGTGCTGGGCCTCGACCGGCGCGACCGCGAATACCGCATCGTACATCTGGAACGCCCCTCCGAAGGAAAATGGACCTTCCTGGCTTCGCAGCTTGGCTCGGACGCGGCCTGGATGCTGCTGCAGGACTTTTCGATCGGCGTCCGGATGGTCTCGCAGCCCGCCGCCGGGGTGGGCACTCCAACGCCTCTGGAAATGGAGCTTTACGACGAAGAGACGGGGCAGGCCATCCGAGACCTGTCCCAGTTTCCAGGCCTGCAGGTCTCCATCGAAGTGGACGGCCGACATGTGACTCTGCGCGACGACGGCCAAAGTGGAGACCGGCAAGCCGATGATGGCATCCTCACGGCCGAGGTGCAATTCGACAGCCAAGGCAAGAAAGAGATCCTGACCCGTGTCAGCAGCGATCTGCTGGACTTTAACCGGCGCCTGGAAACCAACGTCACGGAGGCACGTTTGAGCCTGGAAGCCCTGGGGCCGGACAGCGTCGAGCTGGGTGCTCCCGAAGGGGCGCTTTTGCAGGTGCGGACCAAATCCGCCGGTCGAGGCCGGCCGCGGCCTCCTCAGTTCATCCAAGCTTCGGGAAGGGGGATCTCCCTGCGCCTGACCGACGATGGCAGCAGCGGCGACCGCCAAGCGGGCGACGGGATCTACAGCGCCAAATGGAATCCTTCAGGGGCGGGAGAATACCCGATCGAATACCGCGCTGTTGGCGGCGCCCCTGCCGATCCGATCCAAGTGCGCCTTCGCGTCGTGGAATTGGGCTGGCGGCTGGAAAAGGTGGGGGCCACCGCCTTTGACCTCGACTATCCGGGTACGGTCTCCGTGCGCCTCGTACCCCGCACCAAAGGCAAGCCCCCACGAAGGGTTCCGGGCCGAATTGATGCTTCGGGGGACGGAGTGTCTTTGCAGCTCTTCGATCAGGGCAAGGACGGCGACTCGCGCACCGGCGACCGCATCTACAGCGCCCGCTGGACGCCCACTCAGGCCCGTTCCCATCGAGTGACCTTCCGCGCCATGGGCGGAGCGCCGTCCGACCCGTTGACAGCAATCCTGCGGGCCGTCGAGTTGGGCTGGCGACTGGAATCGACTCAGCCCGCAGCGGACACGCTGGCGGTGGATTCCCCCGTCCTGTTGAGTGTTCGCGCCCAGCCGGCCCGCAGCGGACGCGAGTCGCGGCGACCTCCGGAGGCCATCGAAGTGACAGGCCAAGGCGTCTCGCTGCGCCTAACGGATGATGGCGGCGGCGGCGACCGTCAGGCCGGCGACCGCATCTACAGCGCCAACTGGACGCCCAGCCAAGTGGGCCCTTTGCGCCTGGATTATCGTCCGGTGGGAGGATCGACGGCCAACAGCCTGACACGCCTTTTCGACATCAGCGGCCGCTTCGCATTCGGGAACCTGGCGCCCTTGGACCTGGGTTCCATGACCAGCGGCCAGAGCGCCGAGCGGCAGCTCGACCTCTCCCAGGCCGACATCCGAGGGCATTACAA
>JANQFM010000152.1 GCA_028277865.1 Acidobacteriota bacterium | reverse complement strand
TGGTGGCGACTGGTGCGACGCCATTGACATTCTCGAACGTTGGCGTACCGACATTGTCGAACGTCGAGGAGGCGAGCCAACGGACCAGGGGATCCTCGAGTGTTACCCGGATCTGAGACGGGACGTCGAAGAACTCGAACTGACGGAGGCGCGTGCGCTCGAAATCGCGAATCTGCGTCGCCAGCGGACTCAGACCACGGCCAGACCAATCGAAGCGGGCTCAGCACCTGACCCCCCCTACGAAGTGTCGATCGAGGTTTCCGAAGAGGCTTTGCGCCGCTGGGGGCTGACCTTCAACCAGGTGGCCCAGGCGGTGCGCAGATCTTCCCTCGACCTGCCGGGCGGCTCGGTCAAGACCCAGGGTGGGGAAGTCCTCTTGCGCACCAAGGGTCAGGCCTACCGGGGTGCGGAATTCGAAAAGCTGGTGCTGATGACCCGCCCTGACGGCACCTACATCAGCCTCGGAGACGTGGCTACGGTGGTGGACGGTTTTGCAGAAACCGACCAGTCGGCCCGCTTCGACGGTCGTCCGACCGTCCTGGTGCAGGTCTTTCGGGTCGGCGACCAAAGCGCCTTGGAGATCGCGGCCAAAGTCAAGGAGTACATCCCGCAAGCCCAGGCCTACATGCCCGAGGGGATTCGCCTGACCACTTGGCAGGATGATTCCAAGGTGCTGAGAAGCCGTCTCGAACTGCTGACTCGAAACGGCTTTCAGGGGCTTTTGCTGGTGCTGCTCATCCTGACCCTCTTCTTGAGGCTGGGCTTGGCGCTGTGGGTCAGTCTGGGCATCCCCATTTCGTTCTTGGGTACGCTGTGGCTGATGCCTTCGCTGGATGTGTCGATCAACCTGATCTCGCTCTTTGCCTTCATCGTGGTGCTGGGGATCCTGGTGGATGACGCCATCGTGGTGGGCGAGGGGATCTACAGCTCGCAGCGTGCGGGGCTGTTCGGCGTCGAGGCCTCCCGCAAGGGTGCCCAGAAAGTGGCCATCCCGGTGATCTTCGGCGTTTTGACCACCGTGGCCGCCTTTTCGCCCTTGATCTCCGTCGAAGGCGCCATCGGCAAGATCATGCGGGTCATTCCGCTCATCGTGATTCCCTGCCTGCTCTTTTCGCTGGTGGAATCGCTGCTGGTGCTCCCATTCCACCTTTCCCACTATCATCCAAAGGGAAAGAAGCCTCCTGCGCTACCGTTGCGACTTTGGCAGCGCTTTCAGGGATTTTTTGCTGACAGCCTGATGTGGTTTGCCCGTCGAATCTATGGCCCTTCCCTCCGATTCGCGGTTCGGCTGCGCTACCTGACCGTGGCCGTCGGCTTGGCCACCCTGCTGCTGACCATCGGGCTGATAGCAGGAGGCCGCATCCGCTTCGTCTTCCTTCCCGAAGTCGAAGCCGACAACGTGGCCGCTTTCCTTACCATGCCCCAGGGAACCCCGGTGGAGGTCACTGAAGCGGCCATCCGGCGGCTGGAACAAACCGCATTTGAGACCGCTCGGGAACTGGAAGCCCGAAGGGATGCGCAGCCGGAAGAGGCAGTCCGCAGTTCGGAACCCGGATCCCGGAACCTGGAACCCGGAACTTCTTCAGCGTCTCTGACTTTGGACCCCGCCTTCCAGACTCCCTTGGGCGAGGAACGGCTCTTCCGGCATATGCTGGCTTCGGTGGGCGAGCAACCCTTCCGCACCGCTCAGAGCCAGAATGCGGGCGGAGGGGTGGGGGTGAGCTTCAACGGAGCCCACCTGGGCGAAATCAACATCGAACTGGCTCCTTCGGAGGAGCGCACCTTTTCCAGTACCGAAATCGCCAACCTTTGGCGCGAGAAGACGGGTGCCATTGCAGACGCCGTGGAACTGACTTTCACCTCCTCGCTCTTCTCGCCTGGGGAACCCATCAACGTGCAGCTTACGGCCACCAACCTGGGCCGTCTGCAGCAAGCTGCAGACCAGCTCAAGGCCCACTTGGCCCGCTATCCCGGCGTCTATGACATCACCGACTCTTATCGCACCGGCAAGCAGGAGATCCAGCTGGACATCCGCCCCCAGGCTGAAATGCTGGGGCTGACCCTTTCCGATTTGGCCCGACAGGTGCGTCAGGGATTTTACGGAGAGGAGGCCCAGCGCATCCAAAGGGGCCGCGACGAGGTCAAGGTGATGGTCCGATACCCCTTGAGCCAAAGGCGGTCGCTGGGGGATATCGAACAGATGCGCATCCGCACCCCGTCCGGTGCCGAAGTGGCCTTTTCAGACGTGGCCGAAGCCCGCTACGGACGGGGATTCTCCAGCATCAAGCGGGTCGATCGTCAGCGCTCCATCAACGTCACTGCCAACGTCGACGAAACCCAGGTCACCACCAACGTGATCTTGGCTGATCTGACCGTCGACTATTTGCCTCGCCTGCTGCAAAGCAATCCCGGGCTGCACTATCAACTGGAGGGCCGCCAGCGCGAGCAGCAAGAGGCGTTGCAGGGGCTGGGCCGGGGCTACGTCATCGCCCTGATGGCCATCTTCACCCTGCTGGGTGTCCCTTTGAGATCCTACACCCAGCCCTTGATCGTCATGTCGGCCATTCCCTTCGGATTGGTGGGCGCCACTTGGGGCCACCTCATCATGGGCATGGACCTGACCATCCTGTCGGGATTCGGCGTCGTGGCCCTGGCCGGAGTGGTGGTCAACGACAGCCTGGTGATGGTGGACTGGATCAATCGGCGCCGCAAGGAAGGATTGGGAGTCATGGAAGCGGTCCTGGAATCAGGCCTGGCCCGCTTTCGGCCCATCGTCCTCACTTCGCTGACCACTTTCGGGGGACTGACCCCGCTGCTGCTGGAAAAGAGCCTGCAGGCCCAATTCCTGATCCCCATGGCGGTGTCGCTGGCCTTCGGGGTGATCTTCTCGACCTTCGTCACGCTGGTGCTGGTGCCGTCCGGGTATCTGATTCTGGAGGACTTGAAGCGGTTGCCGAGGCGGTTTGTTGGCTCTCAGAATGCCGCCTTGCCGGCTCAAGGGGTAGAATAGAGGCGGATGGATGAAATGCTGACATGGCCCGCAAAGAGAGGCGGCTTTATGGCAAGACGTAAAGCAGAAGAAGCGATCCCCACAGGTGGCACAGTCCACGATTTAGTCTTGGCGAAACAACCTATTCGTCTTCCAAGGCTCGAACAAGGAGATAAAAAACGGGATCTTGGGCTGGAAGGCTGCGCCACAGAGGCACGGAGAGCACAGAGTTCCTTCTTCCTCACTCTCCGTGTACTTTGTGCCTCTGTGGCTCCCAGAATCTTCAGCGCAGCGGTTTCATGGGCGTCATTTGCAGAACTCCTCTGCGGGATCCCAGCAAACCCGTCTGATTGGCCAAGCGGATCGCCGGCTGGATTTCCTCCAGCGTCTGGATGGCCAGGGTGCGGACCGCCTCTTCACTGCTTTGCGGAGCCTCTCCAACAAGCAGATCAAAGGTGGAACGGGGTCGGGGGTACTCCTGGATGCGAACGCGGGCATCTTCGGGGATCCCGGCTTCCTGGCGGGCCAAGCCCAAAGCCGTACTGAGTCCTCCCAGTTCGTCCACCAGGCCGATCTCCTTAGCGTCCTGGCCCGACCAGATCCTTCCCTTGGCCACTTCGAGGATCTCTTCCAGGGGCTTGCCGCGCCCCTCGGCCACCTTGGAGGTGAAGTCCTCATAGACGCGGTCCAGCCAGTCCTGATGACGGGCCCACTCCTGGGGGCTGTAGTCGTGGCTGAAATTCCACATGTCGGCGTTGTCGGTGGTCTGAACGGAATCCCAGCTGACGCCCAGCTTGTCCCATAGGCCATTGGTCAGCATCTTGCCGCCTAGCACGCCGATCGAACCGGTGATGGTGGCTGGCTGGGCCACGATCTTGTCGGCGGCCATGGCCACAAAGTAGCCGCCCGATCCGGCCACATTTCCCATCGAGACGATGACCGGCTTGCCAGCCTCTCGAGCTCGCACCACTTCGCGCCAAACGGTGTCCGAAGCCACGTATGATCCGCCTGGGCTGTCCACCCGGAAGAGGATGGCTTCGACGCGCTCGTCTTCTGCGGCGGTGCGCAAGGCGGCGGCCACACTGTCGCCTCCCAGCACGAAGGAGCCCTGCATGGGGTCGTACTTGCTCTTGCCGCGCATCACCGCGCCCACGCCGTAGACCAGGGCGACGGTATGCCTTCCGGCGGAGAAGGGCTTTTCCGCCCGCTTCCAGTACTCGCCCAGGTAAAGCAGTTCAGAGTCCTCTCCGGCCTTCTCACGCACCTGCTGGTAGACCTCGTCACGGTAAGCCAGTCCGTCCACCAGGCCGGCCTCAACGGCTTCCTTGCCGAAGAAGGGCCCCCTTTGAATGAGGGCGTGCAATGCGTCCTCGTCCATCTGGCGGGCTTGGCAGATGCCGAGCAGCATTTGGCGGTAGGTCGAATTCATGACCGCTTCGGTGGCTTCACGGTGCGCTTCGGTGAACTCCTCTTCCGTGAACAGGTTCATGGCGTTCTTGTATTCCCGCCGGTGGTCCATGCGCGGCTCGATGCCCAGCTTTTCCAAGCTCCCTTTGATGAAGGGCGATTCCGCCATCAGGCCGGCCAAACCGACGTCCCCGGCAGGCTGCAGGTAGATTTCATCGAAGGCAGCGGCCAGGTAGTAGGCGTTGTGGCCGGGGCCGACTTCGCCGAAGGTGTCCGAAAATGCCACAGCAGGCTTGCCCGACTTGCGGAAAGCCTGCACGGCATCGCGCAGTTCCTGGACCTGGGCCACTCCCAGGGCTCCGGCCTGAATATGGGCCACCAGGGCCACCACCCGTTCGTCGTCCGCCGCCGCCTGGATTGCTTCGACCAGGTCGCGCAGGCGCATCTGGTCCTCGTAGAGAAGCCGGGCTACCGGCTCGTTCGGTACGTATTCCACCAGCCCGTCTCCCAGTCGGGCCTCCAGGATGGTCCGAGAGGGTACACTGGGCCCTCTCCACAAAAGCATGGCGACGCCTACGGCAACGATCAGCACCATCAGGCACAGCAGCGCCAGCAAAATCTTTGTCGGTCTTTTCATGGCAGCCTCTCCTTTCAAGGTCTCAATTCTGCAACTCGCCTTTCTATTTTGTCGAGCGGGGTGCGTTGTTGCCAAATCTGGAGCAGTGCCGGATAACCGCAAAGAGCGCAGAGAGAAGACGCAGAGGTCGCTGAGAAGATAGAAGAGAGCAGGTCATCAGTCGATCTTGGCGTCTTTCAAGCGCTCTTTTCCTCTGCGGTTCAGCTAGGCCGCTAGGGTTTCAGGGTTCTTCACGATTGAGTCAAACTTGGCTGCGAGGGGTCCGGCGGCGGTCAGGGGTTCCGGGTTCCGGGCTCCAGGTCCCAGGTTCCGGATTCCAGAGTCC
>JANQFM010000067.1 GCA_028277865.1 Acidobacteriota bacterium | reverse complement strand
GGTTGGAAAGGCGTTCCCACTCTTGCCGCAGCCAGCCCATGGGCTTTTCCCAGGAGAGGCGGGCGCCGAAGACCGACAGGGGTCGGGAATCGCCCTGACAAGCGTCGCCCGCCATGCGCAGCAGGCGCGGCAGATCCTCCACAGAATGGTCCCCGTCACAGTCGCGGGTGATCAGGAAGGGAGCTTGCGAGATCTCCAATAGCTGCAACAGCCCCGCCCGGACCGCCTCGGTTTTGCCTCGGTTGCGAGGGAGTCGGCAGATAGGAACCCCTGCCAGCGGCGAATCGCTCTGGGCACTGTCAAGAACCCGTTCGGCAGCCGTCCCCCGGTCCACTACGAGCAAGCTATGGGCAGGAAAGCAATAAGCGTCCTGGCCCTTCAAGGTGCTTTCAAGCGTGTCCCGAACGACACACTCATCCACGTCGGCAGGAAAGTGAACCGGCATCAGGATTGCGCAGGATGGGGCCGAGTTAGAAGACATGAATGCCCTTCGCGATCGTTGCGCCTTGGCGTCTTGGCGCGAATCCCCGCTTACCCTTTTCCTGCCGCTGCCTTCTCCCCGGCCGGAGGAGCTTCCTTCAGCGTCGTCCTGAGTCCCATTGCCTGCCGGATGCGGGCCTCGATCTTCTCGCCGATCTCCGGGTTGGTCCGGATGTATGTCTTGACGTTCTCGCGCCCTTGGCCCAGCCGGTCGCCGTCGAATGAAAACCAGGAACCGCTCTTGTCGACAATGTTGTGCTGCACCCCCAAGTCGAGCAATTCCCCTTCGTGCGAGATGCCCTTGCCGAAGGCGATGTCGAACTGGGCTTCCTTGAAAGGCGGCGCCAGCTTGTTTTTGACCACCTTGACCTTGGTGCGGTTGCCCACATTCTGGTCGCCCTCCTTGATGGCGGCGATGCGCCGGATGTCCAGCCGCATCGAGGAGTAGAACTTGAGGGCCCGCCCGCCGGTGGTGGTTTCGGGATTGCCGAACATGACGCCGATCTTCTCGCGGATCTGGTTGATGAAGATCAGGCAGGTCTGGGATTTGGCCACGATGGCGGTCAGCTTGCGCAAGGCTTGCGACATGAGGCGCGCCTGCAGACCGACATGCGAGTCGCCCATCTCCCCCTCCAGTTCGGCGCGCGGAACCAGTGCGGCCACCGAATCGACCACCAGGATGTCAATGGCGCCGCTGCGCACCAGCATCTCGGCGATCTCCAGCGCTTGTTCTCCAGAATCGGGCTGCGAGACCAGCAGTTCGTCGATGTTGACCCCCAGCTTGCGGGAGTACTCGGCGTCCATGGCGTGCTCGGCATCGATGAAAGCGGCCGTGCCGCCCTCTTTTTGAGCTTCGGCCACCGCGTGCAGGGCGATGGTGGTCTTGCCGCTCGATTCAGGGCCGTAGACCTCCACCACCCGGCCGCGCGGAAAGCCGCCCACTCCCATGGCCGAGTCCAGGGCGATCGAACCGCTCGAGATGGTGGGGACGCTCAAGGAACCCCGTCCGCCCAGCTTCATGATCGAGCCTTTGCCGAACTGGCGCTCGATCTGAGTCAGGGCCATATCGATGGCCCGCTTCTTGTTTTGTTGATTGCTCATAATCCTTCCTTCCCGGAATCCCCTTTCCGTGTCCAAGTCTGCCGGTTTCCGATTTCCAATTCCCTAGCGGGAGTATTCATAAAAGCCCTTGCCGGACTTGCGGCCCAGCCAACCGGCGTCCACCATTTTCTGCAAAAGCGGGCATGGGCGGTAGCGTGGGTCTTTGAAGCCCTCGAAGAGGACGTTGAGGATGTCCAAGCAGACATCCAGGCCGATCAGGTCGGCCAGCTTGAGCGGGCCCATGGGATGGTTCATGCCCAGCTTCATGACCTGATCGATGTTCTCGGCCGTGGCCACCCCCTCCATCAAGGCAAAGATCGCCTCGTTGATCATGGGCAGCAGCACGCGGTTGGAAACGAATCCCGGGGAGTCGTTGACCTCCACGGGAACCTTTTCCAGTTCTTGGGCCAGGGCTTCGGTCTTGTGAAAGGTTTCGTCCGAAGTGGCCAGCCCGCGGATGATTTCCACCAGCTTCATGAGGGGGACCGGGTTCATGAAGTGCATCCCGATGACTTGTTCGGGGCGCTTGGTGACGGCGGCCAAGCGGGTAATCGAGATGGAAGAAGTGTTGCTGGCCAGGACGATGCCTTGCGGGCAGATCTGATCCAGCTTTTGCAGCACCTCTTTTTTGACTTCGAAGCTCTCGAAGACGGCCTCCACGACAAACTCGGCTGCGGCCAGACCATCCCACTCGGTTGTGGTCCGGATCCGGCTCAGGACTTCGTCCTTGCGGCCTTGCGGGTCTTCGATTCCCAGCTTGGCGACGATCTTGCCCAGGCTCCGGTCGATGGCCCCCATGCCCCGCTGCAGCGACTGCTGCTCGATGTCATGCAAGATGACCTCGTGCCCGCTGAATGCCGCCACTTGGGCAATGCCGTTTCCCATCGTCCCGGCGCCGATGATTCCAAGTTTCATGTCAAACCTTCCTATTACTAAAACGCTGCAGGGCCGCTCACCTACGAAAAAAAATGAGCAGCAGATCTCTTCTGGGCGATTCCGGTTTGTTCGAAAACGAGCCCTCGGATAATTGCTGGCAAGCCCTGTCCGACCCGAAGGTGCACAAAGCGTGGGTTTGCTGAAATCTCAAATTAACAAGTTGATCCGTCAGGAGTGAGAAGGGCGCTTGTCCGGCTTAAGCCATTTCGACCGCCATGGCGACGCCGTTTCCGCCGCCCAGGCAAAGGCTGGCAATGCCGCGCTTGAGGCCGCGGCACTTGAGGGCGAAAAGCAGGGTGGTCAAGATGCGTGCGCCGCTGGCCCCGATGGGATGTCCCAGTGCCACCGCACCGCCGTGCACATTGACCTTTTCGCGGTCTAGAGGCAATTCCTGGCACACGGCCACTCCTTGGGCGGAAAAGGCTTCGTTGACCTCGTAAAGGTCCACATCGGCCTCCCGCCAACCGGCTCGCTCCCGCACCTTTCGAATGGCGCTTACCGGCGCCATCATCACCATCGAAGGCTCCACTCCCGTGGTGGCCGTGGCCACGATGCGGGCCATGGGCGAGCAGTCGAGTTGTTGGGCTGCCGACTCGGAAGCGACGACCAAGGCCGATGCCCCGTCGCTGATTTGAGAGGCATTTCCGGCAGTGACCCGCCCGTCCTTCTGGAAGACCGGACGCAAGCGGGCCAACGCCTCCACCGAACTGTCTTCACGCGGTCCCTCATCCTGGCTGACCACCAACGGATCTCCTTTTCTTTGGGGCACCTCGACCGGGACGATTTCCTCATCGAAGCGTCCCGCTTGGCGGGCGGCGATGGCCTTGCGGTGAGATTCGTAAGCGAACCGATCTTGGGCCTCTCGATCCACATTGTACTGGTCCGATATGACTTCGGCGGTGCAGCCCATGTGGTAGTCCTCGTAGGCGTCCCAAAGCCCGTCGTGGACCATTGAATCGACGACCTCGGCGTTGCCCATGCGAAAGCCGGAGCGCCCTTGGGGGACCAGGTAGGGTGCGTTGGTCATGCTCTCCATTCCTCCGGCCACAGCCACCTCGATGTCCTCGACCTGAATCCCCTGACTCGCCAGAGTGACCGACTTGAGGCCCGAGCCGCAGACCTTGTTGATGGTCATGGCTGAAACACTGTTGGGCAGCCCCGAGCGTAGGGCGGCTTGGCGGGCCGGATTCTGGCCCAGGCCGGCCGAAAGCACATTGCCCATAATCACTTCGTCGATCGATTCCTCGGATATGCCGGCTCGGCGGACGGCTTCTCCGACGGCGATGGTTCCCAACTGAACGGCTGAGAAGGTCCGAAAAGCCCCTTGAAACCTCCCGATGGGCGTTCGGCAAGCTGAAAGGATGTATGCATTTTTCATGACACGGACATCTTAATCAAACCCAGCTTCCCTATCCAAATGCCAACCCTTGCTCCCGGTGCACCCGGTTCTGGCACAGCAATTGCTTGATTGTGCGGTCAGGAGGCGAAGCGATGAGCATGTTTGCTGTTTTCTCGATTTTGCTTACAGTCACCGGATTTTACGTCCTTCTTTCTCTGTACCTGATTTATCGCCTGGTCAGCGGCTATTTGGCTCACCGCCCTCAAGGTGTCCAATCCTGAAGCGGCAAGCCATCTATTCTGACGCTGCACAACGGGATCTTCGGCAATCCCAACCGCTTGGCGTGAAGAGATTTTCCCCGGCCTCGGGGACACCTTCCCTGCAATCCTGCACTATCGAATTGGATTCGGACCCGCCTCCATGACCTCAAGTCAGGACTCGGAACGCCGCAAAGAAGACGGCTTCTCGACGGTCACTTGATTCCCCTATCAAACAGCGGCACTGGCCTTTTCAGGAGGTTGCGGTTCGGCAGCCGGCTTGGCCACGCGTGGAGATTGCTCCTTGTGCATGTCGATGTGGCCGGTGAAGCGGCAGCCGTCTTCCAGTGAAACGCGAGGTGCGCTGATATTGCCCTCCACACTGCCTGACTTGCGGACGATCACCTGCTCCTGACCCTTCAGATTGCCCTGCACGTGACCTTCGACGCTAATAATCTTGGCCATAATGTCGGCCTTGACCTTGCCGTCCTGCCCTATGGTGACATTGTTGCCGTTCAGGTCGACCTTTCCTTCCACCTTGCCGTGAACCATTAAATCCTCTTGGCCGGAAATATCTCCCTGGATCGAGATGGAATGCCCAACTATGGCCCGTTCCTTGAGTTGCTGGACAGGGCTGAGAGGCTTGGAGGG
>JANQFM010000040.1 GCA_028277865.1 Acidobacteriota bacterium | reverse complement strand
CCCCGAGGAGGGCCCGATTGGGATGAAAGCGCACGCCCCGGCGACGACTGGGTCAAGAAATGAGAAGAAAGGGATCAGGAGTCGGGAGCCGGGAGTCGGGAGCCGGGAAGGAAGAAAATAGCGGATTTGATTGGATGCACAGGCCCGCAAGATGAGGTTGTCGTAAAAGGGCGGCAAGAGCAGATTCACGCAGAGGCGCAGAGACGCAGAGGACGCAGAGAAGACAAAGATCAGCACCACTGGTTGTTGCCGACCGGTGCATCGGGACGAGGATTGGACTTTTTCGACAGCCTCAAGATGCGGGCACTCCGATCGGATGCGAAGCCCCAGGCTGGCGAAAGGGAATTGCGTTTTCCCGAGCGAGGAGCCGCACCAAACCTAGGCTAATCCCCTTCCCTTCGGCAGTAGCGGCTACCCAGTTCTTTGAGCTTGTCGCGGACGGCCTTCATATCTTCCCACACATGGCGTTTGGCGGAAGGGTTGCGCAACAAGTAGGAAGGGTGGAATGTGGGCATCAGCGGCACGCCGTGAAATTCGCCCCAGTTGCCGCGCAATCGTGTAATGGGAGTCGTTGTCTGAAGAAGTTCCAAAGAGGCATAGCGGCCCAGGCCGACCAGGACCAGAGGACGCACTGCCTCGATCTGCTTGCGCAAAAAGGGGCTGCACTGCAGGACTTCCTCCGCCTCGGGATCGCGGTTGTGAGGAGGGCGGCACTTGAGGATGTTGGCCACGTAGACCTGGTCGCGGCTCAGGCCGATGGCCAGGATGATCTTGCTCAGCAAGGCACCCGCCCGTCCCACAAAGGGCAGCCCCAAGGCGTCCTCGTCCTCTCCGGGCGCTTCTCCCACAAACATCAAGTCGGCGTTGACGTCGCCGACTCCGAATACGATCTGGGTGCGGGTCTTGTGCAACTGGCAGCGACGGCAGTCGCCTAAAATGTCGCGGACCTCCTCCAGCTCAATCCGCTGCTTCGGCAGCTGGGCAGCGGCGGCAGCCGGGCCCGATTTTTCGTCATCTTCAGGCTGCGGCCGGGCAGGCGGCGGCAAAGGGGGCTCGGCGGTTCTTGACGAGGGGGAGTCGGGGAAAAGCGTGGGTGCGAGGTGCAGCTCCGGCTCGTCTTCGGATGAGGAAGTCAGCACAGGCTTGCCAGGTTGGGCCTCTTCGGATCCTCCCATCGGAGCCGTTGAACGAGAATCTGGAATGTCCAGGTGAGTCACTCCCATGGCTGCGAAGTATTCCAATTGGGCAATCAAGTCACCGAGAGGAATCGAGTCTGGGATCGAAGCCATGGTCTTCTCCAGCGGATGGCGACCGTCTATTCATCTGCCCCGGTGCCGGCGATTGGTTGCCTGCCCCCCCTCAAAATCGAGGACGCGACTGCCGCCCAGGACTCCGGAGATGCGCTCGAAATAGCGGATGGCCAGGCGACCCATCAGGTATGTGGAACAACCGCCCATCAGCACTGAAATCAGCTGTTTCTGGCCAGGGTATCTTTGACGCAAGCGATGCCCGCCCTCGCGGGCCAGCACGCCTGCCAGCAGCATGGGAACCAACTCACGCGCTCGCTGGCGATCCAGTTCATATCCAAAAGCGCGAGCCATCTTCAACAACATGGCCGTCTGGATGGCTGTGATGGGCAGCAAGTCGCTGACCGGGATGGGGATGACGCCCACCAGCCCGACGGCAAAAGAGGCCTGGGTGATGATGCTGTTGCACAAGACCCGTCGGAAGTCCGGAAAACTCTGCGCCAGCGGGTAAAGCGTCTTCGAATTGGCGGCCACCATGGCCTTGAGCAGTTTGTCGAGCGTCTCAGGCTGGTATGCCGAGGTCGAAAAGACGCTGCAGCCCAGGCTGGCTTTGGCTTCCCGGATGACTGAGGCGGCATCCTCAACTTGATCGATCTTGTTGAGCACTACCAAAAGGGGAATCCCCAGCTTGTGCAGCTTGGCAAAAGTCTGCCCCGTCAGATTGGAGATACCGTAGCGAGCGTCCAGCACCAGCAGGATCAAGTCGGCTTGTGCCAATCCGGAAGGCAGGGCGGCCTCGCTGCCGTAGCCCAGATACTCCTCCAGCCCCGGAGTCTCAACCACACTGAAAATGGGCCGGGCGCCGACTGCCTGCTTGTGCAAAATGGCCTGCAAAAGTGAGCTCTTGCCGGTTTGAGCAGGCCCGGTGATGGCGATCCGCAACCAGTGCTGAGATTGGATGTCCTTCCACTGGTGGCGTACCACCTCCAAAATCCGATGCATGTTGTCGCCCTCGGAGGGCAAAGAATCCAGCACTTGCTTGATGCGGTATCTCAGCTCCTCGGGGAAGAGGACGATTGCCTGGTCCAAAAACTCCAGCAGCGTGGGCGAAACGGAATCGCGCAGGTGGGCGAAAACATCGATTTCCAAAGAAGAGCTGTGATCTGCCCGATCGGCTTGTGCTTTCATCGCTGATTAATCCTGGCCGTCTATTGTATGGGATAGGGCGGACGCGACCGTAATCCAGACCGAGAGACCCTTCCCATTGGCATTAGAGCAGCTTGACAAATCGAGTTCAAACCCAGGAGGTTCGCGCCAAGACGCAAAGCCCGCCAAGAGATGTTTACTTGCTTTGCGTCTTGGCGCGAAACCTCCCCTCCCCCGTGAAACCTGTAGCTGACCTTGGCAGACATCTGGAATCAAAGAGGAACGTACTCCACTCGATTGGCCAATTCCTCTTGCCTGGCCGCCTTGGCAATAATCTCGAGGTCATGGATGCAATCCCCGATTGTTACATGCATCTGATGAGCGAAAACGATCCCTGTAAAGTGGAGATGATTGGCCTGACGGAGGCTTGCTTCTGCCAAGAGGTCGTCGTCCTGAGAAAAGAGGATGCGCCCCAGCTCTGTTGCGCGATCAAGTAATAGCGGATCTGGGAGTCCTTGGCGTCCATCCTCCTGGGCCGTGAGAACATCGACTCCCCTGAGGCGCAAACCCAGCGTGATGGCGCGATGGACGTTTTCGTCCATGTAAGCCACACTCACGGCATGTGTCCCTGAGACTTCAGCCTAGCAGCCAAGGGAGAGGGGCCGGCCTCGTCACGTGCTTCCTCCGCCAAGCGTGATCGTCGCTCCATGTCCTGGTCGAGTTGCTCCTTGTGGTCCCAGTAGTAGGCAAGTGCTGCATGGATTTGGCCCAGCGAAAGATCGGGATGCTGGAAGTGCAGTTCCTCGGGACTCCAGCCGTAGGCCACTTGAGCCATCACCAATTCGACAACTTTCATGGTCGTACCGGCTATCGTGGGTACGCCGTCCTCGAGCACGATGTGAGAATACTGAGGAGCTGAGGCTGCGGATAAGCTCATCGATTGACACTTCCCGGACTGAAGTTTTCAGAGACAATTATAGGGGGGGTTGCGTCAAAACGGCAAGCCCGCCAGAAAGTATGGGTCTCTGCTATCTCTGTGTCTCGACGTCTTGGCGCAAGTCTTCCTCGCCCCCGTGAAACCTGTAGCTGACCTGCACGGGCCAGCGCATCATGCCGTAGATGAGGCCTGTTTCCAGGATGTTGAAAATGTAGGCGTTGTCGATCCAATCCTCGATTGTATGCTCCCAGATATTGCCTCGGGCCACTGCCGGCGAAATGGAATAGCTGCCCGGCCGGACGTCAGGGAAGCGGATGCGGAAGCCCGCCGTCAGCGTAGTGCCCGCTTTGACTGCCGGAAGGTGAACTCCTTCGTAGCTGGTGTTGGAGGAGGTGATCTCCACACCCAGGTGATCGCGGACGGTGAATCCGACGATGGCATCGGAGATGTCTTTCCGGAAATCCACCGACACCAGCAGCAAAGCCTCCTCCCCCGCGTTCACTTGATTGAGCACCCGTCCATCAGGCGAATGAAGCAAGATGCCTTTGATCCGGGCGCCGCCTTCGCCGTAGCGGTTGTGGATGCTGGGGATGGTGCTCACCACCGGCAATGTCGCGTCCTGCCCCACTTCGACGTATTGGTCCCTTTGCCCGGCTTGCCGCCGCTCGCGGCGGTAGATCAGCTCCTGGTAATGGTGGACCACTTTCTCAGGGCTGGAATCCAGAATCTTGCGGCACTTGTCGATCAAGATTGCACGGTCGCAAAAGCGCGTCAAGGCCGACAAATCGTGAGTGACGAAGAGTATGGTCTTGCCGGCATCGCGCATGCGCCGGATGCGGTTGACGCAGCGGTGCTGGAAGATCAGGTCGCCGACGGCCAGTGCCTCGTCCACCAATAGGATGTCCGGATCGACGTGAATGGCGGCCGAGAAGGCCAGGCGCAGGAACATTCCGCTGGAGTAAGTCTTGACAGGCCTGTCGATGAATTCGCCGATCCCGGCGAACTCCAGGATGCCCTCCAGGCGCGAGTCGATCTCGGAACGGGTCAGGCCTTGAATGGCTGCATTGAGGTAGACGTTTTCGCGGCCGCTGAATTCGGGGTTGAATCCGGCGCCCAGTTCCAGCAGTGCGGCCACCGTCCCGTCCACTTGGCAATCCCCTTCTGTCTGGCTGAGGATGCCGGCCACGATCTGCAGCAGAGTGCTCTTGCCTGAGCCGTTCTGCCCCACGATCCCCAAAGTGGTGCCCGGCGCCACATCCAGATCGAAGTCCCTCAGAGCCCAATGCCCTGCATGCCTGCTCACCCGGCGCAAGCTGAACAGCTCGATGAGCTTGTGGCTGGGCTTGCGGTAGATGGGGTACTTCTTGCCCAGACCCCGAATTTGGATAGTGCCCTTCATAAGACCTCAGAAGGAAACGGGGGACCGCAGGCCGGAAACCGGCAGAAGGATCCGGAGTCCGGGGCAGAGGTCTGTATTGTGTGTCGCTGTCGATTGGATGAAACAGGGAACAGGGAACACGGAACAGGGAAGAGAGCCAGAAGGCCGGAGGTATCTCCTATTCCCCTCTCTTCCCTGTTCCCTGTTCCCTGTTCCCTGTTCCCTGTTCCACATGCGACGGGCAACACTGAAATCTTGTTGCAGAGCTTTCTTCTCCGACTTCTGCCGGTGTCCAGCCTCCGGTCTCCGGCCTCCGGTCTCCCTCCCCCTCATAGTACGTCCACGAAGTCACGCTTGGTATTGCGAAAGATGAAGCCTCCCACCAAGAAGGCGGCGAGCGCAAAGGCGGTCAACAGGGCCGCCTGCTGCCAGTCGGGCAGGCGGTTCTCGAGCAGGACGGCTCGGTAGCCTTCCACCACCAATCGCATCGGATTGGCCGCCAGCCAGGGCCGCAGCGCTTCAGGAACTCGCTCCAATTGGTAAAAAATGGGAGTCACCCAGAACCAAAAAGTCAGAACCACGGACAGCAGCTGCGACGTGTCCCGCACAAAGACCTGCAAAGGCGCTGCAATCCAGCCCAGCCCCAGGGCAAAGATCCCGCCAAGCAGCCAGTAGAAGGGCAAGAAGAGCAAGGCCCATCCCAGGGTCTGGAAATAGGCCAGCACCAGCAGCAAAAGGGCCAGCCCGATCAGGTGCGTCACCAGGTTGGAAAGAGCGATGGTCAGGGGCAGGATCTCAGAGGGAAAGGCGGTCTTACGGATCAGGTTGCTGTGCTGGACGATCGATTCGCAAGCCCTCAAGACCGTGTCCTGGAAGTAAAGCCAAGGCAGCAGCCCGCAAAAGAGGAAGACGGCAAAATTGTCGTTGATCTGGGGGAAGCGGGTTTCGATGTTCAGGATGGAGGAAAAGACCAGGCTGTAGACGCTCAACAAGACCAGCGGATGGATCACCGCCCAAAAGATTCCCATCATCGAGCCGACGTAGCGGGTGCGCAAGTCGCGCTGCACGAAGTTGGCCACCAGGTAGCGCTGGCGGACCAGCTTGGAGATGAAGTTGCGCAATATGATCAGGGAGTCCATTGGTTCAGGGATTCGACAGGGGTTTCACGCAGAGGCGCAGAGACGCAGAGACGCAGAGGAGGGGGAAGAGAACAAAGACGTAATGAGGCCGGATTTCAAATCGAATCCTCTCTGCCCCTCTCCGCGCCTCTGCGCCTCTGCGTGAAACCTCCAGACACCAGGCTGCAAAACAGCTCCTCGTACTGGTCCACTACTTTTTCCCAGTCATAGCAGCGGGCAACGCGTTGCCGGGCTTGGCAGCGCAGCGATTCATATTTTTCAGGAGCAGCGCAGATCTCCTCCATCAGGCCTGTCAGCCGGTCCACTTGGCGAAAGGGCAGCACAAGGCCACAATCCCCTACTACCTCGCGGTTTTCGGGCGTGTCGTTGACCACCGCCAGGGCGCCCGCGCCCATGGCTTCGATCAAGGCGGGATGGGTGCCTCCCACCTCGCTGGCCTGAAAGTAGCACAGGCAATGGGAGATCAGCTCACGGTAGCCCCGGCCGAATATGGCGCCGGGCATGAGGACGTTGGCCCCAGCCGCCGCCCGTTTCAAGCCGTCGATGTATCTTGGGCTGTAAGGGGCGTCCCCCACCAGCAGGAGCGGATAAGGGACACTGGACCGCTTGTAGGCCTGCAGCACCAGATGGGCATTGTTTTCCGGCTCCAGGCGGCTGACGTAAAGCAGGTAGCGGCCTGGTTCAACCCCCAGATGCCGCAGCACACCGGTGTCCCCGCTCTTTTGCGTCGAAGCGCCATAGGGGATGAAGCGGCTGCTGCATCCGTACTTTTCCAGGTAGTAGTGCTGGATGGCCTTGGCATCGGTCACGACCTGATGAGGCAGCCAGGTGGCCAGACGCTCTCCCATCAAATAGAACGTCCTCCCCGCCAGATTCCACTTGCGGCGCTTGCGTTCGATTCCGTCGACGTTCAGGACTACCCGGGCTCCGGCCAAACGAGGCATCCAACTCATGAAGGCATTGGCGGCATTGCAGATCAGCACCACGTCAAAGCCTCGGCCTAGTGCAAGGAGAAGGGACAGGGCGGTATGCGAAACGGTCTCCAGGTACTTATGGCGGACGGCGGGCAGCACCCGGATCGAAACTCCGTCGAACTCGCGCAATCCCGAGTCGACATAGTGGGATCGCCCGTAGACGGTCACCCGGTGACCTCGTTGCACCAATCGGGTGGAAAGCTCCTGGGCAAAGGTCTCAAAGCCTCCATAGTTGGCCGGAATGCCCCTGGTGCCCACAACTGCGATGTTGAGCGATTGCCCCAAAATGTCTTTGACTGCCCGATCATGCATTGAGCAAAACTGGCTGCGGCTTTTCCTTTGCCACCTCGGAAGCTGGAATCCTTTCGGCTTCCAAGGTGGTCGGCGAGCCTTTCCCGGCCGCGTAGGGAGCGCCGGCAAAGAAAAGCAGCAAGATCAGAACTTCCGAATCGCCGAAATTGTATTCGAACAGCCCGGCCGCCAAGAATGCAATCAGGCAGGCCAGGCCTCCCACTGACAGGGCGAACAGGAAGCGATCTGCCTTGGCCCTGCGGGCCGTTCGAATCAGGTCGGCTGCCAGGACGATCCACATGGCCATCCAAAAGGCGAACGTGGGCAGTCCCGACTCGGCGGCCACCTGAACATAGTTGTTGTGCAGATGCTGATAGATTTGGGGCGGAAACTCGCCCGGATTGGTGTAATCGGAGTGCCGCTGCGGCACCAGGCGGGGCCCAAGGCCGAACCAGGGATGGTCCAAGACCATCTCCTTGCCGGTGCGCAGCAATTCCAGCCGGATGCTGGTGGTGAAGTCCTCCGGATCAAAAGCCGCCCAGAATCGTTGCTGATAGTGGACGGGCATGGCCAAGAAAATCAGCACCAGCGCCAGCACCACGACAGCGCTCCAACGCAGCCCGTAAAGCCAGCGGCCAGGCCACTGCGAAAAAAGCCTTCGGCCCAGACGGCCTGAAGATTCAAAGCCGTAAACGACTGCCAGCACAAGCAGCGCTGCCGCCGTCCCCAGCCAGGCATTGCGGGTCTGGGTCAAGACCAGGGCGCCGCACAGGAGTACGATGCCCGGCACCGCCGCCAAGAGGCTTTTGGGCCAGCGGCTTGCAGGCCGATGGCCAAGATGGAAGGCAACCTGCGCGGTCAGGAATGTGATCCCCAGCATCAGTTGCCCCGAGAATGTCATCCAATGACTCATGAAGCCGCGCACGCGATTCATGGGAGTGATTTCCAGCAGCCAGAAATACTGCAGCACGGCGTAAACGGCGCTGGCCGCCAAAACGGGAAAGATCCAGCTCAGCGCCATCCGCACGCTGCTCCGGTCCAGCAGGGCGGCAATCAAAAAGACCATGCAAAATTGAAGCAGTTTTTTGAGGTTGATGGCACTTTCCAGGGGATCGGGCGATAGGGCGATTGAAATCACCACTCCAGCGGCATAAAGCGCAAAAAACCAGCCGAAGGGGGGAATGACAAGGTTCAGACGGCGCGACCGCCAACATTGTCGCAACCAGAAAAACCAGGCCAGAGCGAACAAAATGTTGGCTACGAAGATCGAAACCAGCGATGTGACGATCCCTCCCAGCAAGAATCGTCGGGGCCAGACGTGCGACCCGCCCGCAGCGTGCCCCTGGACTGGTTTGATTCGACGGCTCTTCCCTCGCAACAGACCGACGGCCGAGGAGGGAGCCTGTTGAGTTTGTCGCAGCAAAATCTGATCACCATCGGCAGGCCGGCCCCCCATGCTCAACCTTGCCGACTCTCGGACTGCCACCTTCGAGCTTCCGATTTCCGTGTTTTCAGTTCCCGGCCTTTGAGTTCGCAGCAATCGGCGGTTTAAGGCATTGAAGTTTAGCAGAAACCAGCCGTTTAGCTCGGATTTCTCATGGATTGCCGTAGCGAGGGGCCGCAAGCGCCGCGCCTTTCCCCCGGACCGACCATCCTTGGGCAGGTTGTCGCCTCATTGAAATTGCCAAGTGCTTGACACTGGCGCAACAGCGGCGCTATCTTGAGGGTTTTGCGTTAACGGCGTACCGCTGGACGGGCGCACAATGAGAGGGGAAAGAGCCTTGGCCGAAGTGACCATCAACGAGAATGAATCGCTGGAAAGCGCTTTGCGGCGGTTCAAACGGAAAGTTCAGCAGGAAGACATCATCAAAGACATCAAGAAGCACTCCTTTTACCTCAAGCCCGGCGAAAGGAAGAGGCTCAAGCAGGCTTTGGCCCGCAAACGCGCCCGCAAAAAGCACAAGTCCCGCTATTGAGAGTCCACGGTTCGCAGTTTTCAGTCCGCAGCCTGAAACCCGGAACCCGATTCCTGACTTCAGGCTCCGGCTTTCGCACCCTTGATGAATGTCGTCGAAATCATCCGCAAGAAACGGGACGGGCACGAGAACAGCGCTGCAGAGATTCGGTTTTTGATCCGCGGAGTCGTCGATGACTCCATCCCCCGCTACCAGGTCAGCGCCTGGCTGATGGCAGCTTTCCTGCAAGGACTGGGGCCCGCCGAGCAAAGAGCTCTTACCGAAGCGCTCATCCACACCGGCGAGACCGTCGACCTCAGCCATTTGAACGGCTTCAAAGTCGACAAGCATTCCACGGGCGGAGTGGGAGACAAGACTTCACCCATCCTGGCGTCCATCGTGGCAGCCGCCGGCGCCTACGTTCCCATGATCAGCGGGCGCGGGCTGGGGCATACCGGCGGGACGCTCGACAAATTGGAGTCGATTCCGGGCTTCCGGGTGGACCTGAGCCTGGAGGCCTTTCGCCGAGTGACCGAGAGAGTCGGTTTTTGCCTGAGCGGGCAGACCAGTCAGTTCACCCCCGGCGACCGCATCCTTTATTCGCTGCGTGACGTCACCGCCACCGTGGAGTCGATCCCCCTGATCGTCTCCAGCATCATCTCCAAGAAAGTTGCCGAAGGGATCGATGGACTAGTGCTGGACGTCAAGACCGGCCGCGGCGCCTTTATGAAGACCACCCAGGAGGCCGAAGGGCTGGCCCAGGCACTGGTCGAGGTCGGTACCCGTCTGGGCAAGAAGACCGTGGCTCTCATCACCGACATGTCTCAGCCGCTGGGCAGGATGGTGGGCAATTCGTTGGAGATGATCGAGTGCTTCGAGACCCTCAAGGGGCAAGGCCCGCAAGACCTGACATCGCTGTCGCTGGAACTGGCCGCCCACATGCTTCATATGGCCGGCAGGGCTGACCGCCTCGACTCAGCCCACCGCCTGGCCCGCCGCCAGATCGGCAACGGAAAGGCCTTGCAGAAACTCGCTGAGCTCATCGATTCCCAGGGAGGAGATGCCGATGTCCTCTTCAATTACCGCCTGTTGGGCGAATCGGGCGGGATTTTCGAGTATACTGCCCCGCGTTCCGGCTTTATCAGGGCTGCCCAGGCTGATCGGATCGGCGAAGCCGCCATGCTGCTCGGAGCAGGGCGGCGCACTGCGGACGACACTGTCAACCCCGCCGTGGGAATCGAACTGCTCAAAAAGGTGGGCGACCCTGTGCAGGCCGGAGACGCTGTGGCCCGCATCCACCATGACAGCGAAGCGTCAAAGGACCAGGCGCTGGGCAAGCTTGAAAAGGCTTTCGAAATCGCAGGCGACCGGGCCGACCCTCCACCTCTGGTCCGGAAGGTGATTGGCTGACTTGGAACGATTGATCGGACTCGCCGGAATTGCCTTTCTTCTCGGACTCGCCTATCTGGCCTCAAGCAACCGCTCGGCCATTCGCTGGAAGACGGTGGGATGGGGCCTGGCCCTGCAGCTCGTCTTCGCCATACTGGTACTCAAGGTCCCCTTTGGTCAGTGGGCCCTCGCCAACGTGGCAGCTGCAGTGGCCAAGCTGATCAGCTTTGCCGACGAGGGATCCAAATTCCTTTTCCGCTGGCTGGTGACCGATCCGGATCCCAACCGCTTCGTTTTCGCCTTTGAAGTCCTGCCCATCGTCATTTTCATTTCCAGCTTTTTCACCGTCCTCTACTACCTGGGAGTGATGCAGTGGATCGTGCTGGCCATGGCCAAGCTGATGACCCGCTTCATGGGGGTCAGCGGCAGCGAGTCCTTGGCGGCGGCAGCCAATGTCTTCATGGGACAGACCGAGGCGCCCATCGTGGTGGCTCCCTACATCGGGAAGATGACCCTGTCTGAGCTGATGGCCCTCATGACGGGCGGAATGGCCACTGTCAGCGGCGCTATTTTGGGAGGCTATATCGCCTTGGGAGTCAACCCCGAGTACTTGATTGCGGCATCCGTCATGGCGGCGCCGGCCTCGCTGGTGATGGCCAAGCTGCTGGTTCCTGAAACGGAGCACTCCGTGACGTCCGGCAAAGTGGAAATGCACGTGGAGAAGGTCGATGTCAACATCATCGATGCGGCGGCGCGAGGCGCCGGACAAGGGCTCAAGCTGGCTCTGAACATCGGCGCCATGCTGGTTGCCTTTGTTTCCATCATCTACCTGCTCAACGGGATCCTGGGTTGGTTCGGTGAATACATCGGCATTACCCTGACCATGCAGGGCATTCTTGGGTATATCTTGGCGCCGCTGACCTTCCTGATGGGCGTCCCCTGGGAAGATTGCTTCAACGTGGGGCAGTTGATCGGCCTGAAGATCGTCCTCAACGAGTTTCTGGCCTACTTCGAACTCTCCACCATGCAGCAATATGCGACCGGGGGGCCGGGAGTGCTCTCCGCCAAGGCTGATTTGATCGCTACTTACGCGCTGTGCGGCTTCGCCAACTTTTCCAGCGTGGCTATCCAGATCGGCGGCATCGGAGGGCTGGCGCCGGATCGCAAGCACGACCTGGCCAAGCTGGGAATGCGGGCGGTGCTGGGGGGGTCGATGGCCAGCTTCATGACGGCGACACTGGCAGGGATGCTGTCCTGAGGAGTTCACGCGGAGGCGCAGAGACGCACAGGGAGAGGGAAGAGAAAAGATAGAGATGAAGATTTTGGAGGAATTGCAGGAGGCGGTTGCCTTTTTGAGGGAGCGGATCGGGGAGCCTCCCCAGGTGGCTGCGGTCTTGGGCAGCGGGCTGGGGGATGCCTTTTTGAGCAAGGTCAATGTGGAAAGCCGCCTTCCCTACCGCAAAATCCCCCATTTCCCCGCCTCCTCGGTGGTGGGGCATGCGGGCGAGTTGGGCTGGGGAGAATCCCAAGGGATCCGGTATTGCGCCCTGTTGGGGCGGGTTCACCTTTACGAAGGGCTTCCCTTGCAGCGAATCGTCTTTGCCGTACGCACCATGGCCTTGTGGGGCGTGCATAATTTCATCATCACCAATGCCGCCGGGGCCATCAACCGCGACTTTTCCCCGGGCGACCTGATGCTGATCACCGACCACATCAACCTGCAGGGCGACAACCCGCTGGCGGGCGACAACGAAAAGGAATTGGGCCCCCGCTTTCCCGACATGTCCTGCGCCTATGACAAAGGTCTGCGCCGAATGGCTGCCGAAAGCGCTCGGGAGCTGGGGCTGCAATTCCGTCAGGGAGTCTATGTGGCCCTGCGCGGGCCCAGCTACGAAACTCCTGCCGAGATCCGCATGTGCGAGGCGATCGGCGCCGATGCCGTGGGCATGTCCACCGTACCCGAGGTGATCGCCCTCAACCACATGAAACGACGGGTGATGGGCATCTCATGCCTGACCAACATGGCGGCAGGCATCCTGGATCAGCCCTTGATCCATGACGAGGTTCTGCAGGTCACCCAAAAGGCCCAGGACGACTTTTCGCAGCTGATTGTCCGGATTATCGGGAAACTGGGAGCAGATTGGATTTTGCGCCGAGACGCAAAGACGCAAAGATGAAGAATGGGCAGCCGAGAGTAGACCGCTGCCCTTCTTCTTTGCGACCTATGCGGCTTTGCGCGAGCCCCCGGGAAGAAACATGAGCCAAGAGCTGGTCCAAGCCGCCCGCGAGGCCCGTTCGAGGGCTGTGGCGAACTACAGCAATTTTCAGGTGGGGGCGGCGGTCGAAACCGGGGATGGCGAGATTTACAGCGGCTGCAACATTGAAAACAGCAGCTACGGGCTGACCATGTGCGCTGAGCGGGTGGCCCTTTTCAAAGCTGTCTCGGAGGGCCACCTGAACTTCAGGCGCCTTTGCGTGGTGGCCCACAGCGACAAGCTCACCGCCCCTTGCGGCGCTTGCCGTCAGGTCATCTGGGATCTGTGCGGCGACATCCCGGTCTTGCTGGTCAATCTCAAGGGGGATCAGTTGACCGTATCCAGCGCAGAACTGATGCCTTATCCCTTCGATCGCAGCTTTCTGTAGGGATTCACGCAAAGGCGCAGAGGCCCGGAGGGAGAGGGAAAAGGGAGAAGAGATGAGAAAGGAGCCGGGAGTCGGGAGTCGGGAGTCGGGGGCAGGGACTTGGCGAATCAGATTCCGGGAGCCCGACTGCGAACTGCGAACTGCCAACCGCGAACTTACTCTTCCGGCTGCTTGGGTGTTGGCTGCGCTGGTCTTGGCCGCAGCCTGCGGCCCGCCTGCTGAGCAAGAGGCGGCGGAGCAGTTTCAGGCCGAGGTGGATCTGCTCATCAGCGGCGCCACAGTCCTCACCATGGACGAGTCCTTGACGGTCTACGATCCCGGCTATGTGGCCATCGCAGGCGAAGAGATTATCGAC
>JANQFM010001099.1 GCA_028277865.1 Acidobacteriota bacterium | reverse complement strand
GAGTGATGGATTGTCAAGCAGCATCTGATGACTGGTGCCGGAGCAGCCAAAGCGCAAGAAAGTACACATTCGGTTCACCCGCGGGAGGAAATCAAATCGAGACGCTTACCCAGGCCGCCGTCGGGTCCGCCTCGGCGGAGGCTGCGACTGGAAAGCTAGAATCGGTGGAGCCAAAGAATAGCGCATCCCCTCCCCTCCTTCGGGGCGGCATGCCGCCCCGAAGGAGGGGAGGGGATGCGCAGAGACTGCGATGAGGTCGCTGGCTCGCGGCCTAGCCATTCAGTCATTCGCTCCGCCGGGGCGGGCCCGACGGTGGCGTTTTGCCAGGCTTCATGGCACGTGCCTCCGTCAAGTCAGCAGTCTTGGGATGGGTTAACCGAAAAGGTACGCAAGAAAGCACCGAAATTGCTTTTATTGCATCAGCTAAACGATTCTCATGGAAGACGGAGAGAACTATGGTGCAAGTACGAGAGGCTCTAAGAAGCGCCCGAGACACTGTTGAGCAGCCCGACAGACCACCGGTCATGCTGCAGACTTGGCGCAGCCTTCTTTTTATGCACTGGACGGTTCCGGCGCAGCTTCTCAAGCCAATGCTGCCGACCGACCTGCAACTGGACACCTTTCAGAGGGATGCCTGGATCGGGCTGGTCCCCTTCACCATGACCGGCATTCGCAATCCCTGGCTGCCGGCCGTACCCGGCTTGAACGCCATGCACGAATTGAACGTGCGCACTTACGTCCGGCATGGGGAGACGGCGGGTGTCTGGTTCCTGTCGCTGGACGCCGCCCATGCCCTGATGGTCCAGGTCGCACGCACCTTTTACCACCTGCCCTATTACCGGGCCAGCATGGATCTTTCCAAAACAGGGTCCCGCATCGCTTACAGTTCCCGGCGCACTCATCGCGGAGCCGCAGCAGCCCGCTTCGAAGCCGAATGGGATATCGAAAATTCCCTTCCCCTCTCCACACCCGGCAGCCTTGAATACTTCCTCACCGAACGCTACTGTCTTTTGACCGCCCACAAGGGAAAGCTCTACCAAGGGAGAATCCATCACGGACCCTGGCCGCTGCATCGAGCTAGACTGCATCACTTCCGTTCCTCAATGCTGGAATCCCACGGCATTGCCACTCCGTCGCACGAACCTCTTTTGCATTACGCCGATGAACTGAAGGTCCGAATCTGGCCATTGAAAAGTCTTTCCAGACTGAGAGATCAACGGAACTGGAAGACCGGCTGCCCCATTTGAGATGCCATACCAGGACGCAGTGTCCGCAAACTTGGACTGCGATCTTGGCGTCTTGGCGCGCGCCGACTGGAGAAAGAGCCGGAAACTCGTCCACTAAGCGCTTGGCGATCTTTGCAAACCACTGATCTTGAAGGGTTCGAGTCAGCATCGGAGTGGTCTGCACCACTGAACGAGAATTGGTAGACTTGGCTGGATGCTGGACCTTTCGGGTGATGACCGCCGCCGCAAGAAAATGTCGCGCGGCAAAGGCAACCTTCCCTTCCTCACCTACTTGCTTCCGACTCCCCTGGCTTTCTGGATCTTCCTCGTGATTGTAATTGCGCTCGCTCTGGTCTACTGGCTGTTTCTTTGATGCTGGGCAATCACCAATCCACTTCCTCCCCCCCTCCCCGCCTCTTGGCCTTTCTTTGCGCCTTCGCCTATTTGCGCGAAACTTCCGTGCCTCTTCGGTGACCAACCACTCAGAGCCGGGGTACTCAGCGGGGAAGCCAGCAAAAGGAGCTGCCGCATGACCACGAGAATCCCGTTCTGGACGCTGTTGGCCCTACTGCTCTGGACGGTCGGCTGCAACAGCCGACCCGAACCCGATCCAATCAACCAACCCGACACCGAAGCTCTTCTGGCCACTGCTGAGCAAGAGCGTCTGAAAACCTACCGCCGACTGGAATTGCATCGAAATCAGGTCAGCGAGTTGGTATCTGAATTCTTCTCCCAGCACCCCTCCCAGGAGCTGTCTGACGATTTTCTGGCCGTTTTGGAAGAGCTGGGAATTACTGCCGACGATCCGGACAGCTACGCCGACGCTCATCCGGGTGAATTCCTGGCCCTGGCCACCGTTCACGCTTTCCTGCAAAGCTATCCCTACTCGTCGCTGCCGCCCGAGCTTGCCGCCAAGTTCGAGCAAATGGGAATCGTCCCCGCCCAGCCGGGAACCTATCGTGAAGTGGACCTTCTGGAGTTTTCCCGCGCCACCGGCGGCTTCAGCTGGGAATCCCACGTGCGCCGAGTCGAAGCTCAAAAAACGGCCAACCGCCGTCAAGAGCAGATCCATTCCCTGCAAGGCGACAAGCAACGCCTGTCGATCGATCTGGATCTGGAGCGCGGCAAGAGTGCCCAACTGCAAACGAAGGTGGGAGTCCTGGAAGACCGAGCTCGAGGCCTTCGGCAGCAAGCGAAAAACCTGGAGAGTTCCCTGGACGATGAGCGCCGTATGCATGGGCACACCCGTTCCAAAAGGGATCATCTGGAAGGTCGCCTCAGCAGTCTCCAAAAGCAGGCCCGTCGGGCCTCGGCTGAAGCCGAAGAGCGCATCGCCCGTCTTCAGGCCGAAAAATGGCGCATCGAAGAGGCGCTGCGGCGCGGGGAGCGCTATCGTACGGCGGCGGTGGCCGCTCAGCAGGTGGTCGATTCCTACCGCTGGATGATCCAGGAAATCGATCTGGCCGCCCTCAGCGATGACCAACTGAACCGCAAGTGGGCCTCTTTCCGAATGCAGGTCAAGCATGCCACGTCGCTGGCCCGCAAGACGCGCAAGAAAGGCGACACCGCAGCAGCCCGGGAACTGGGCGCCAGCCTGGAGGATCTGCTGCGGCGGCTGCCCAACAAGTTCTGGATGCACGTCAAAGCCCCCAGCGGGGACGTCTACCAGGTGAGCCTGCAGTCCCAGGTCGAGCCCCTCATCCAGGAAATCGAGGCCTGGAGGACGCTGTAGGCGAGCAGGGTTTCGTGCCAAGACGGAAAAGGACTGCCGAAGCTCGACAAAGCAAGGAAAAACAAAAATCTAGCTTGACTTTTCGGTGTGACAAGCGTATACTACTTTTGCTGTAAGCATATCACAGACGAATTTGGCAAAAGCAAATCAACGCGAGAGTCGCATGATCGAGATACCCCTGTGAGGTTTTTGGCTGGTGTCAGCCTTGAAGCACAGGGTGGGGAGAGCGGTCCTGTGCATCCTCTTCGCTCTAAAGGTGAAAAAGAGGTGTCACCGTGAAGCATCCCCGGTCGTTCCTTTTTCCTCTTGGCCTTGCCCTGCTGCTGGCGTTGGTGTTCTGGCCCGCGCCGGACTCCCTGAAGGGTCTCAGCGACCAAACAATTGAAGCCCATGCTCCTTTTTGGCTCGCCTCGGCAGGTGCTGAGGCTGTGTTGATGGTTAACCACCAACCCCTCTCAGCCAACCTATGCCCTGGCCGTGACCCATGACTGCTATCCTGCCCATGAGGCCTATATCGGTAACCAGGCTGCATACACTTTCACTCCCTCCAGCGACAAGATCAGCCACCTTGTTTCGTGCTTGTTTGGTTTCGGGGAAATCACTACGTTAAGATCGGGAACTGTGCAATGAAACAGTATCAGACCTTTGTTCTTCTAATGGGCCTTTTAGGGTTGCATGGAAGTTTCGCCTCGGCCCAACCACGTTCACCAGCGGAGCTATACCAACTTTTCGAAAAGCTCAAGAGCTCCAATCTGGAAGTCAAGAACCAGGCATCGCAAGAACTGCACGCCTATGCGCAGTGGTGGCTCGAGCAGGATGTTGCAACAATGCGCGAATCACTGCCAGCAGCCTTGGAAGGCCTCGACGAACCAAATCCTGCTGTGCGCAGGCAAGCTTCCGCCTTTTTTGGAGTTGTGACCGCCTTGCGATGCGACGACATCTCTGAAATCCTCAGCGGGACGGTGGACGAGATCATCAGCCACTTCGAGGATCCAAACGATCGTGTGCGGGGCAATATGATCCGAGCATTGGCCCTTTGGAGCCCCGCCCCGCCTGCAAGGGCGATCGTACCTTTTATGAAGGCTCTGGAGGATCCTTCCGGCGAAGTCCGTTCGCTGGCAGTCTACGGACTCGTCCGCGCAGCCCCGGAATCGGACTCCGTGGCTCAAGCCATTGCCAACGCACTTGACTCACTGGGGCCTGAAGCGCGCCGCGAATTGACCCAGAGCCTGGAAAACGCCCGGGCCGACCATCCAATCATCGTCCAGAAACTCATCGAGCAATTGGATGACGACCACCGTCCTCTCGTGTACACAACGGCGAAAGCCCTGGGTGTATTAGGTTCAGAGGCGAGCGATGCAGTACCCAGGCTTCGTATGATCGCGGAAGATCCGGACATAGATGACCAATTGCGGGAGGTTGTGAATTCCGCTCTGCGGTCGATTCAGCAGGCAAAGCGCCGCCCCTAGCTACCCGATTTCCTTCCCTGAAAGGGATGCATAAACCCTTCATTTCAGGCAACTTCACGGTATCAGCTGCGCCCTTGGCTTATCTCACCCTTTCAGATACTATGCGGCAGTCTTGGGTCGAAGAATTGTGGGCCGCTGTTGTTAAGCTTCGCTTTTTAAAAACTCTGAATCAAAGGAGAAGCT
>JANQFM010000628.1 GCA_028277865.1 Acidobacteriota bacterium | reverse complement strand
AGGCAGATAGGCCGCCCCGGACTTGAGGATGCCCAATAAGGCAGCCGCCATCTCAATGGACCGGGGAAGGCACAGCCCCGCCAAGACGCCCGGCGCGGCGCCCCAATCCCTCAGAGAGCGGGCCATCCGGTTGGTGCGGCGCTCCAGGCCTCGATAGCTGACGAAGCTGCCGGCCTCAGCAGATGATCCCGACGATTCCTGTTCGTATTCCAGCGCCACGGCGTGTGGGATGCGGCGTGCCTGCTCATCGAGCAGCCGCATCAGGCTGCCCTCCCCGTCGAATTCGCAGCGCGCTGCGTTCCACTCCACCAGCATCTGCTGGAGTTCGGCCCGTTCCAGGTGGGGCACCTCGTCCAACCGTCGGTCCAGGCCGCTGGAGAGGCTGTGCAGGATCACCTTCAGATGATTCAGCAGACGCCGCACCTCAGCTTCACCGAAGCGGCGACGGTCGAAGCCGATCTGCACAGCCATCCGCTGCGGATCGGGGACCACCACGATTCCCAGGGGAGCGTCGGCCCTTTCGTGGAAGGCGACGTTGCGGATTTCCAGTACATGACGCCCTTCAGCCACTGAACTTCCCTTCCGGGGATAGTTCTCAAAGGCCAGGATGCTTTCGAAGAGCGGCTCGGAGGCCGGCATGCCGCTCCATTGGCGGATCTGGGTCAAGGAGCTGTGCTGGTACTGCTGCAGGGCGGCCTGCTGCTCCTGCACGCTGCGCAGCCAATCGGGCAACAAACGTCCGGGATCGGCTTTCAGGCGCAATGGAAGGGTGTTGATGAACAGGCCCAGCATCGATTCCACGCCCGGCAACTCCGGGGGACGGCCCGACATGGTCACTCCGAAGAGGATTTCGCGGCGTTGGCTGCAGCGGCTCAGCAGCAAGGCCCAGGCGCCCTGAACGAGAGTATTGAGGGTCAGTTGGCGGCTGCCGGCCTGATCCTTCAAGGCCTTTGTGGCCTCTTGCGAAAGCTCGGCCCAGCATTCGCCGAAGTCCTCTTCCCGGCGTAGCGGCTCTGCGGCGGGACGGCCGAAGCCCAGGGGAGTGGGCCGATGGACCCCTTCCAACTGACGCTTCCAAAAGGCTTCGTCCCGGCCTGCGTCCTGTTGCCGGATCCAGGCGATGTAATCGCGGTAGAGACGCCGCTGGGGCGGCTGTGCCTGGCGATTCCCGCACAGCGCCTGGTAGCTGTCCAAGATCTCCTGGAGCAGCAGCCGCACCGACCACCCGTCCAGCAGCAGGTGGTGAAAGCCCCAGACGAGGTACCAAGACTCTTCTCCCGATCGGATCAGGTGCAACCGCATTAAGGGCGCCTGCGAGAGGTTGAAGCCCTTGCGTCGCTCTTGGCTGAGAAAATGCTCCAGGCGCTCTTGCTGGTCCTCGCTGCCGCTCCAATCCTCTTCCAGCCAGGTCAGCCGCACCCCCTTGCGGACGCCCTGCAAGG
Source organism: Acidobacteriota bacterium (assembly GCA_028277865.1). GTDB lineage: Bacteria > Acidobacteriota > UBA6911 > RPQK01 > DATIPO01 > JANQFM01. The sequence continues at coordinate 643 of JANQFM010000628.1, read as the reverse complement.
GTTCCTCCAGCCCCTCCCACAAGAAGGCGCAGCGCAGCACGGCGTGGCGTTCAAGAGCCTCTTGCCAGGCCTTTTTCATGGCCTGGGCGTTCAAGGAACCGCTCATTTGCCAGACCATCTGCTCGACGTATTCGCCCGATTCAGGCTGCAGGAGGCTTTGAAAGAGCAGGCCTTGCTGCAAAGGCGCCAGCGGGTAAAGATCCTCGAGCGGGCCTTGGGCGCTGAGCAGACGGTCCAGCTGCTGCTGGTCGAGCAGCACCAGCGGGAAGTCTGAAGGCGTCGGGCGCCCGTGCTGCAAAGAGCAGCAGTGTTCCACCAGCCTCCGCAAGGCGGATCGAAAGCCTTCCGCCAGGCGCTGGACGGTCTCTTGACGGTGCCGGCGGCTGCTGTAGTGCCAGTGTGCCCGCAGGCGTCCGCCCGAGACGTTGGCGGTCACCTCCAGCAGGTGGCTGCGCGGCGCCTCGGGGCTGCGCTCGGCACCCGCATCCTCGGCTGCGGGACGGAACAGGCCGGGCGCCCCCCGCCGCTGGACGAAGCGGCCCAGGTAGTTGAAGGCCATCTCGGCCCGCGGCAGGGCGGCCAGGCGTTCGACCACAGCCTTGTCGGTGTGCAGGTAGCGCAAGATCCCGAACCCGATGCCCCG
>JANQFM010000618.1 GCA_028277865.1 Acidobacteriota bacterium | reverse complement strand
GCCGCCGACTGGGAGAGAAGGTGGAGTTCACCCACCAGGCCAATCCGGGAGAAGTCTGGGAGGAGGACGAGTTTTGGATCGAGCTTTCCTGGCGCATCGACCCCGACGGAAGCCTGGGCGTCCGGCAGCACTTCCTGTCCCCCTACCGCCACGGGGAAAAGGTCACCGTCGACGAATACTACCGCCACATTTTCGAGAACGTCCCCGGCCTGCCCGAAGCCGCTTCGAGGGTCGATCTGACGCCGCTGGACTACATGCGGCGCTATGGTGCCTTCGAAGTCGAAAAAACCTCCTACCATAAGCATTTGAAGGAAGTCCCGGATCAACAGGTGCAGGCTGCCCAACTGGACTCCGCGACAGGCTTGATCAGTCAGCAGGGAAAGGTGCTGGGAGTGCAGGTGGGCGGCAAGTCCTGCATCGGCTTTCCCACGCCCTCGCGCAAGCAGGAGCTTTACTCCGAGACCATGCGCGATTGGGGCTGGCCCGAATACGCCGTTCCCAGCTACATTCAAAGCCACATCCATCCCGACCGTCTGGATGCCTCCCAGGGCGAATTCGTGCTGGTGCCCACTTTTCGATTGCCCGCCTTGATTCATTCCCGCTCGGGCAACGCCAAGTGGCTGGCCGAGATCTCCAACCGCAATCCCCTCTGGATTCACACTCAGGACGCCCGCCGCCTGGGCATCGATAATGACGGATTGGTGCGCGTGAGCACCGACATCGGCTACTTCGTGGTGCGGGCTTGGGTGACCGAAGCCATTCGCCCCGGAGTAGTCGCCTGCTCCCATCACTTGGGACGCTGGCGCCGTCCCCAGGACGCTGCCGGCAACCGCTGGGCCACTTGCCTGGTCGAAATTGAGCAAGCCAAGGTACAGGACGACCGCTCCCGCCTATGGACCATGCGCCAAAAAGAGGGTGTTCGGCCTTTCGAAAGCGACGACCCCGACAGCAAGCGGGTTTTCTGGAGCGACGGCGGGGTCCATCAAAACATCACCTTCCCCGTCCATCCCGATCCCATCAGCGGGATGCACTGCTGGCACCAGCGCGTCCGCCTGGAGGCGGCCCGTGCGGAGGACCGCTACGGCGACCTTCAGGTGGACACCGGAAAGTCTCAGCAAATCTTTGAGGAATGGCTCAAGATGTCCCGGCCCGGCCCAGGGCCGCAAGGGTTGCGCCGTCCCCTGTGGTTCAACCGCCCCTTGCGCCCCGATGCCAAGTCCTTTTATGCCACCAGGGAGGCCCGCGAAAAATCACGGAAAACTTGACGAAGATTTCGCGAATGACTTTGACGCCCCTCCGAGGGCTTTTCGAGCTCTGACTCCCTTTCTGCAATCACTGCCAGTAACCAGTAGAGCGCTTCCCTGCATCAAGTGTGCCCTGAATTGGTTTATCTTGATTTGGCGATCTTTATTATAAAAAAAGAGTGCCAGCAGAATTGCATATTTCATTGTTTGGGCTAATTCTTTGTGGTTTGATAGAGAGACTGCTCCTGAGAGAGCAGGTTATGGCATGGAATACGTACTCATAGCCTATGGAGGTCCGGTCGGCTGCTGTTTATCATCGGAGGGCACTTATGGATGAAAAAAAGCTCCGACAACTTGGACACCGAATTCGCATTGCTCGCCGCGAGAAGGGCATCACTCAAGAGCGCCTGGCGGAGAAGGCAAATCTTTCGACCACCTACATCGGGCGTTTGGAACGAGGCGAGAAGACCCCCTCCCTCGAAACGCTCGTGACCTTGGCGGATTGCCTGGAGGTATCGCCGCTGGATATCCTGGTCGATCTGGACTCCAGCTTGGGCAAGGATCACGTCAAGAGCCGCATCACAAGCCTGCTGGAACTGCTTTAAGGCATTCGGTGTCCCGAACCCGACTGCCGCCTGTCCGGCACCCTGTGACGGCCATCGGCGCATTGCCTTCAGGAATCTGTTTCCTCAAGGTACTCCTGGTCGGTGTTGACGCTCCACAGGTCGTTGTCCTCGCCTGACAAAAGATTGCGGACGGCCAGTATTCCCGTCAGCATGGCGTGGTCCTGATTGTTGTAGCGGTGAAGGCCGTTGCGCCCGATGGTCTGGAGGTTTTTCAGGCTGTCGACATACTTGCGGACGGCGAGAAGGTGGCTGCGGTAGTCCGAATCGTAGACCGGGTAGGCTTGAGGCACCCGGAAAACGCAGCCCAGCAGAACGTCCTCCGGCTGGGCCAAGCCGATGCGCATCAGGTCTTGCTTTCCCAACTCGATCAACTCCTGGTCGGGCAGCATCCAAAGATCGTCGCCTTGGTTGCAGAAGTACTCCAGGCCCAGGCTGGTCCGTGAGGGATCGGGCACCATGTCCGGGCTCCAGTTCTTGAAGTTTTGGATGCGGCCGACCCGTGCGCCGGGATCATGGATGTAGATCCAGTTGTCGGGAAACAGATCGGGCTTTGCCACGATCAGGCAGACGGTGAGGAAGTCGCGGTATTTCAGCCGTTGAGCCGCTTGCAGGACAGATTCGGGCGGCGGCGGGTCCAGCCCCCGGATCAACTGCGTCACCGGCATGCTGGAGATGAAGTCGGTGCCTTCAAAGACCGCCTTGCCCGACCCTGACGTCACCTCCACTGCCTGGACGGCCCTGCCTTGCCGGCAAATGCGGCTTACCCGGCAGTTCAATCGGACCTCTCCCCCTCCCCGCTCGATTTTTTCCCGGAAGGCGCGCCACATCATGCCGGGACCCAGGCGCGGGTAGTCGAATTCCTCGATCAGGGTCTTGACCTTGCTGGGCCGGCTGGAAAACATTTTCATCAGGGCGGTGCGCATGGAGAGGTCCTTGATGCGTTGCGCGGCCCACTCGGCCTTCAGCTCCGAACAGGGAATCCCCCAAACTTTCTCGGTATAGGTCTTGAAAAAAGTCTCAAAGAGGCGCTTGCCGAAGCGGTTGGTGACCCACTGCTCGAAAGTCTCCTCCCGCCGGTGGGGCAAGATCTGCCAGCGCAGGAAACTCAGGCCGATACGCATGCTCTCGATCAATCCCAGTCCGGCCAGGACATTGACGGGGCGCAAGGGGTAGTAAAAGTAAGTTCCGCCGTAAAAGATGCGGGAAAGGCGTGGGCGGCGGATGAAGTCGTCTCCCAACACTTCGCGCCACATGCGGTTGACTTGGCCGACTTTGGTGAAGAAGCGATGCCCTCCCATGTCGAAGTAGTGGCCCTCGAACTGTTCGGTGCGGGCCAGGCCGCCCACCTTGTCCAGCTGCTCCAAAACCAGCGGGCTCAAGCCCGAGCGGACCAATTGGCAGGCCGCCGTCAGTCCGGCCGGCCCCCCGCCGATAATGATGACTCGCCGCTCAGCCTCGGTCATGAACCGGTGATGATAAAGGGTACGCCCAGCTTCGGCAAAGAACGGCTTTATTGGTCGGCGAGGAAGTAATAGGCTCTCGGCTGCCGACACGCTCTGCTACAGTGTAATGTGGATCATAGTTCTGGAATGTCGTCATGCCGAAGATTCTGCCCATCAACGTTGAAGATTTGCTAAGGGCTCACGGTGTCGAGTCGGCGCGGTTGGAGTTCAAGGCAGCCTGGAATCGGGGCCCGACTGCTTTGCAGGTGCTTCAGACAATCTGCGCATTTGCCAATGACCTTCAAAACCTGAATGGCGGCTATATCATTCTCGGGGTGGCAGAAATAGAGGGGGTTGCAGTGTTTCCGCCGGAGGGGCTGGACGCCAAAGAGATCGAGGACGCCCAAAAGCGGATCCGGGGGCGATGCAAAACCCTTGACCCGCCTTACCAGCCTGTCATGTCGCCCGAGGTTGTCGACCGAAAGCTGATTCTGGTGATTTGGGCACCCGGCAGCGACACGCGCCCACATCATGCCCCGAAGGCTCTGCAGGGAAAGGCCGGGCGCGAGTATTACGTCCGGATAGGCAACGAGACATTGCCTGCCCGAGGCGACATTTTAAGGCAGTTGCTTTCTCTGACCGCCAAGGTTCCTTTCGACGACCGCCGTGCTGCTGATGCGCCGATTGAAAAACTGAGAATAGAGCGGGTTCGTGAGTTTCTTCGCGACATTCGAAGCAGTCTTCTTGAGGAACAAGATGCCCTTGAAATCTACCGTCGCATGCGCATCTCTTCTCGGGTCAACGATCACGAAGTACCCCGCAATGTGGGCTTGCTTTTCTTCTCTGAAAACCCCGAGGAGTGGTTTCGGGGTGCCCGCATCGAGATTGTTCGATTCGCTGCCGACTCGTCTGGAAACGTCATCAAGGAAAAAGTCTTCCGAGGCCCAGTCCAGCACCATCTTCTTGGCAGTATCGACTATCTGAGGGACTTTTCGGCCCATTACTCGGAAAAGCTGGAGGACCGCCCCAAAGCTGAAGGCTGGGTCAGTTTTCCTCTGGTTGCGATGAGAGAGGCGCTGGTCAATGCTGTTTACCACCGGAGTTATGAGGGCGAGCCTGAACCGATCAAGGTTTATCTTTATCCCGACTGCATCGAGGTCATCAGCTATCCAGGTCCCGTACCTGGTATCGAGCTACAGCACTTGCAGCCGGGCGGCAGTGTCCCACCAGTCCCCGCACGCAACCGGCGCATCGGTGAATTGCTTAAGGAGCTTGGCTTGGCCGAAGAGCGAGGAACAGGCATTCCCAAGGTCTACAGGGTCATGGAGCAGAACGGATCGCCGCCCCCTTCCTTCGATTTCGATGAGTCGCGAACTTACTTTCGGGTCACTCTGCCCGCCCATCCCGAGTTTGTGGCTATCGTCGGCAAAGGCTTCAGAGCATGGAAGTTCCGATCCTGGCCTAGCGCCCGCCAGCAAATTGCCTACCGGTCATTCGAGCATTCTGGGATGGCCGATTACGCGGATGTCCGTGAGCTGTACGAGAATGCCATTAAGAAAATCGAGGAAACCTATGATTTAAACCGAGAAAATGCTAAGTATTCGCTTTTGGCAGAAGCTCGGGAAATGCTGGAGCGGATCCTGCAAATGGACGTGCCCCGCAAGAACCACGCCTGGGCGTGGTTTCACCTTGCAAGAGTCCTGCGCCAGCAGCGATCTCCGGAAACCGAAATCCGTTACGCCTTGAATCGAGCCCGTGACTTGGCGTACGGCGATTCACGCCTGATCCGAAACCTGGAACGGTTTTCCCAGCCAACTTTAGATCATAGCCTTCGTCGAAATTCCAGGAAATGATCAGCGAATAGGGAGAAAGGAAGTAGGCAGGCTCCTGTCCGGTTATTGGAGCCTGCCTGGCACGGCTCCGTATCAGAGACATTCTTCTGAATCGGTTGCAAAAAAATAAAGTTTAAGCAAAAAAGCATCGGATTTTGTTTATTATTTCCTCTCTAAGTTGACAGAGGTCGCCGCTGGGATTCAACTTTTCAGGGGGAGGAGGCATCTGAAGCGGAAGAATGAAAGGCTGGCACCAGCTCGGAATATTGATCGGCTTGACTGCGTTGGCCTACGCCAATTCGTTCCCAGGCGCAT
>JANQFM010001048.1 GCA_028277865.1 Acidobacteriota bacterium | reverse complement strand
ATATCTCCTCTGCCGGTCTCCGGTTTCCGGTCTCCGGTCCTTCTTCACTGCCCCTGAGCCTGAGCGGCTGCGGCCATCATCACCGCGCCCACCAGCGTCTGAGCTGCCGTATTGAACTCCTCCTGGCTGTCGGCAGCCGCCATCTGATCTAAAGACTGGTCCAGCATGCCCATCATCATGCGCTGTTGGGCGATCATTTCTTCGTCCTGGGCCTGAAGCGCAGCCATCTGAAGAGTGGATTGCACTTGCTTCATCTGAGCGTCCCAGCCCTCGACCATCTCTTGGGGCAGCCACTTTCCCTCTACTCGAAGATAGTCATCTTCCCTGGCGGGCCTGCCAGGCTCCAGGATGCTCAGCTTGGCTGAATCCCCTTGCGAAGAGATCAGGGTGACGACTGTCTTGCCTTCCGGCTGCTTGGTTGATGATTTGGCTTGCAGGTCGCGGAAAATCTTGTAAAGGCGAGGGCCGACTTCTCTCAGATAGCCGTCCACATCCAGCGAAGCGAGATTGTCGGGGTCGGAAAAGGCGCTGCCGATGATGATCTCGACGAGATCGGCAACACCCATCAGAATGCCTTGCACCTCATCCCGCTTGCCCTGATCTGCGACTTGGGCCGCCAACATGGGGTGGCCAAGGATGAAGTCGCTTTTCGCACGCACCAACCGCAGCAGCTTGGCCATGACCCCCATGCTCTGGTTCCACAGCTCGATCTCGGTTTCGGTCTCCGGTGCCAGGTTGCGTAAAATGTTGCGGATGTCGGACTGGTAAGAGGAAGGGAGAGCCTGCCAAACCTGCTCCAAGCGGCCCTCCTCCAGGCCTTCATAGACTCTTCGAACCGCCGCATCGGCGGATTCCTGAGGCATGGCCAGAGCAGACGGCAAGCTGATTGCCAGAGCCAGAAGCGAGGCAACGAAAGAATTCCTTGTTTTGGTCATTTGATTTCCTTTGGATGAATGGGAGGCCACAGTTGCAGTCTGTTCACTTGTGGCGGTCGGCTTAAATGGTGTCAGAAGACGCCCCCAAAGCTTTGATTTTAGCATCCCTCGCCGCTCATTCTGCGAAATGCGACAATCTCAGTGCTTGTCATCCGATCCCCGGTTTTTGTACTATGGTCATGACTATGGTCAGATTGGAGGCACTGTGAGAGTCATCAAAGCATCGGAATTCAAAGCTCGCTGCCTGAAGCTGATGGATGAGGTAGCCGAAACTGGCGAATCGATTGTGATCGCCAAACATGGAAGGCCGGTGAGCAAGCTCTCCCCTTACATCAAGAAACCCACAACATTATTTGGTGCCCTCAAGGGTACTGTTCGGATCGAGGGTGATGTCATTGCGCCCATCGAGGTCGAGTGGGACGCTCAGCAATGATCCTTCTAGACACACACGCACTACTCTGGCTTGCAGAAGGCATGCCAGAACTGGGCAAGGAGGCCCGGCGCCTGAGCGATGAGGCGCTGAAAAAGGACAGCTTGGCTGTTTCAGCGATCTCGTTCTGGGAAGCTGCGATGCTTCAGGAAAAAAGACGCATTCAGCTATTTCAACCAGTCAGTGCCTGGCGGGAATCGCTCCTGGAGTTGGGGTTGGCCGAGATCGCGGTTACAGGAGAAATTGGAATCGCGGCTGTAGCCTTGCCGAATTTCCATGCCGATCCGGCCGACCGAATTATTGTAGCTACCGCAGCCAATCATGGCGCCGCATTGATCACAGCCGACCAACTGATCCTCGGTTGGGCTGGATCTTTGCACAAACACAACGCTCGCCGTTGAGTCCGGGCTTGATCCAGTTTCACGAAAAATGATTTCGCGTGGATTCCGTGAGGCTTTCGTGGGCTTCCCCTCTTACTGCGATGCCCGGTAGACGACCTTCCCGCCCGCCACTGTCAGCACCACATTCCCTTGCAGGATCTTGCCGGGATCGAATTGCCCCAAAGCCACCGGATCGACGTCCATCACTGTGATATCGGCCCTTTTTCCTTTTTGCAGGCTGCCCGTCTCTTCCTCCTCGAAGGCGGAATAGGCCGCCCATGAGGTGTAGGCCCGGATGGCCTCTTCGGGAGTCAGGCATTCCTGGGGATACCATCCGCCCTGCGGCGTCATCTGCTTGTCGCGCCGGGTGATGGCGGCATGCAGGCCGTAGAAGATGCTGTGTTCGGACCCGGGCAGATCGGAGTTGAAGATCAGACGGGCTCCTGATTGGCGCAGCGTCCGCCAGGCATAGGCGTAGCGAACCCTGTCCGGTCCCAGGCGCTCCTCGGCCCAGGCCTTGTCTTCTACGGCATGGGGAGGCTCCATGGAAGCGATCACCTCCAATTGGGCAAAGCGGGCGATGTCGTCCGGGTGAAGGACCTGGGCGTGCTCGATGCGGTGGCGCAAAGCCCGAACGGCAGGGTCGGACTGCTGGACGGCCTGCAGGAAGTCGAGGTCCAATCCGGATTGCGGCCATCGTTGTTGGCCCGGTGGCGGAGAGCAAACTTCACCACTTCGTTGCGGAAGTCCTTGGAATTGGCAACGCCGGCCGGCTTCTCGATCTTGCTTAGCTCCGTCTCCAGAACCTCGCGGTCGAAGATTTGACCGGTGTCAGGATCCTTGAAGTCCTGCTCCTCGATCCACGCATCGGCATAGGCGATGTAGCGATCGAACAGGTTCTGGCCGTATTCCGTGTATGATTCCAGATAGGCTTTTTGGATCTCGTTGCCGATGAATTCGGCATAACGGGGGGCCAACTCG
>JANQFM010001031.1 GCA_028277865.1 Acidobacteriota bacterium | reverse complement strand
TCACCCTTTCAGATACTATGCGGCAGTCTTGGGTCGAAGAATTGTGGGCCGCTGTTGTTAAGCTTCGCTTTTTAAAAACTCTGAATCAAAGGAGAAGCTCATGACAACAGCGACCTCAAAGAAGCATTCTAGCGCAGTGGAAGAGACCTTGTACGTAGCCTTCGAATTGAGCGCCAAGAAGTGGCGTTTGGCGTCGACGATCGGTCTGGGGCAGAAGCCTCGCGAGAAGACGATCGAGGCGGGCAACCGGCAGGAGTTGCAGCGTGAGCTGAGCCGGGCCCGGAAGCGATTCGGCCTGGGCGAGCAGGCTCGGATGGTCAGTTGCTACGAGGCAGGCCGGGACGGCTTCTGGGTGCACCGTTTTTTGCAGCGCGAGGGTCTGGACAACGCGGTGGTGGACTCTTCGAGCATCGAGGTGCCGCGTCGCGCCCGTCGGGCCAAGGCGGACGGCCCGGACGCGCGCCAGCTGTGCCGGATGCTGGTGCGCTATCACAATGGGGAGCAGAAGGTGTGGTCGGCGGTGCGCGTCCCCAGCCTGGGTGAGGAGGACGCCCGCCAGATCCACCGGGAACTGATCAGCCTGAAGCGCAGCCGGACACGGCGTCAAAACGTGATCCGGTCGCTTTTGGCGGCGCAGGGATTTGGCTGTCAGGGCGGAGTGGATTCGAGTCTGGGGGCGAGTCTGGAGTCCCTTCGCAATTGGGAGGGGAAGGGCTTGGAGAAACACCTGAAGGCGCGCCTGTACCGGGAGCTGGAGCACTTGGCTTTGTTGGAGCGCCAGGTGGAGTTGTTGGAGGGCGAGCGGGAGCGGGCCTTGCAAGAGCCGGTCACGGACCCGCTGCAGCGGGTCGGGCAGCTGATGGGGCTCAAGGGGATCGGAATCAACAGTGCCTGGATCTTCGAGCACGAGTTGTTTTCCTGGCGGGAGATCCGCAACGGCAAGCAGTTGGGCGCTCTGGCCGGTCTGACGCCCAGCCCTTACCAGAGCGGGGATTCCCACCGGGAACAGGGGATCAGCAAGTCGGGCAACCGTTTTGTTCGCTCGGTGGCCATCGAAATCGCCTGGATGTGGGTGCGCTGCCAGCCGGGCAGTCCCTTGACCCGCTGGTACGAGCAGCGTTTCGCGGAAGCGGGCAAGCGGGGCCGCAAAGTGGGAATCGTGGCGGTAGCCCGTAAGTTGCTGATCCAGCTGTGGCGTTACCGCCAGTGGGGTGTCCTGCCCGAGGGCGCCTTGCTGCAAGGGGAGTCGCCGCCCCAGCCGGCGTAAAGGGGAGAGGAGCCGGAGCTTTCGGCTCCTGGAGGCACGGCATCCAGAACGAGTGACGAAAGGAGAAGAACCCCGGCGGGCTCGAGCAGGCCTGCCGTGGGAGCCTTGAGCCAGGACTCGGTTTCGATGGCTCGTTGATTACCCTGGGTGGCTCGACCACCGTCTTTCAGAAGGGGCCATCGAATGAGAATGTGTCAGCAGACGCCCCGGACGGGCGCATAAGGCATGAGGTGTTTCGAATCACCACCAGGTCGATTCGGCACGGATAGAAGGCGGACCGAGGGATCCTCTGCGGAACCCCGGCTACCTGGTACGCAACCGAGGGACAGGACCAAGGCCAGGAAAAGGAACGATCCCGAGCCAAGAGAACATCGGACTCCCCAGAGGGAGCGGACAGAAGGAGTGCATTTTTTTCACGATTCTGCTTGACAACACGGATTCCATAGAAGAAGGGTGCGCCGTTAGATGGGCCTTGATCCGGTGGTGTCGCTTCGCTCAACCACCGGCTACAGTCTTGCTGCGCCTCTGGCGCATCCAGACCGCTGCTGTCAGTCTGCCCAGACTACGGCGTCGGCCCAAATCATGGCATCGGCCCAGACCATGGCGTCGGCCCAGATCATCGCATCTGCCCAAACCATGGCGTCGGCCCAGATCATGGCGTCCGCCCAAACCATGGCGTCGGCCCAGATCATGGCATCTGCCCAAACCATGGCGTCAGCCCAGACAAGGCTTTGAGGAGAGAAAAATTCGTTCCACCAGGCGTCGCTGTCGAAGGCCTCAAAGTCGAGGCCGGAAACCCAGGGCACTCCGTCGCCCCACCAGGCGATCGAGCCGGAATCGGCTGCCGAGCTGTAATAGATTCGATCTGCCAAAGCGAAGGAACCGCCCGCCCAGACGAGTTCACAGCCCTGGCTGCGAAGGCGGCAGCTTTCCATGTCCAGCATCCAAGACGGCGCGACCCGTCCTTCCAGCCGTTGGGTCACCGTGTCGATTTGGCGGGCCAAGGCCACGGCGGTGCGGGCGTTGAGCAGGCCGTTTCCTTGCTCGAAAAGATGAGGGCTTTCCAGCTTGGCGGCGGTCATGAGCAAGGCCAGCTTGACCTGCAGGGGATTCAAATCCGGATTGGCGCTCAGCATGGCGGCTGCTGCCCCGCTGACGAAGGCGGTGGCCATGCTGGATCCGCTCAGGTTGATGTAGTTGGAATCCATCTTCCACTCCGGGAAGCGCTCTCCCAGAAAGCTGCCTGCGGCCAATGCCGAAGGGATGGCGTTTCCAGGCGCCGTCAGGTCGGGCTTGAAGACTCCGTCCAGGCTGGGGCCGCGGGAGCTGAAGCTGGCAGCAATGTCGTCCTGGTGGGTGAGTGTCCCTCGGGTGTTGACGGCGCCCACGGTGATGACGCTGGGCTCCTGTCCGGGGCTGGCGATGCCTCCCCAGATCTCCGGGTACTCTTCGGTTTTGCCCAGGTTGCCGGCGGAAGCCACCGTGACGATCCCGGCTTCGACCATTCGGCGGACAGCCTGGCAAAGGGGGTCGTCCTGATAGGACTCCAGGGAGGGATGCCCCAGCGAGAGGTTGGCCACGGCGATGTTGTAGCGGTCTTTGTTGTCGATCACCCACTCGATGGCCCGAATCAGGTTGCTGGTCTGTCCCTGCCCCTGAGAGTCGATCACTTTGAGGTCGACGAAGCGATTGCCGGGTCCGACACCCTGCTGGCGGGCCGAAGCCAGCCCTTCGCCGCCGATGATTCCAGCCACATGGGTGCCGTGGCCGTACTCGTCCGAGTTGCGCTGCAAGAGCCGGGCAGCGCCCGAAGTGAAGTCCACTGCTGCCGTCACCTTGCCCTCAGGCAGGTCGGGGTGCAAAGCGATCCCCGAATCAAAAACCGCCACTGTCACGCCGCTTTGCCGAGAGGAGGGGCTGTCTGCGCCGACTGTGGCCAGGAATTGATCCAAGGCCGGTGCTGAGAGGCCGTCAGGGGAGGAAAAGCTGCGCAAGGGAGCGTCCAAGGTGACGTACTCGACCTGATCGGATTGCAACAGCTGCTGAATTTCGCCAGCAGACAGCTGAGCCTTAAAGGAATGAACCAAGGGGAGTGCATTGCCGACCTTGCGGCCGTCTTGAAGTCTGAGTTGAAGGATGCGGTCAAACTCGCCGGACGATAGCCGGATCAGCACTGGAAAGAGATCTTCCTTCGCGGCGTCGCCGGAGGCCTGCATCAACTGGCTGGCCAAGGCAGCAGAGACTCTCGGGGTTTGGCCGTCAGCGGAAAAAGTGGAGGCTTTCGCCATGGACTGGCTGAGCAGCAGGGCCGCCGCCAGGGCGAAAAACCGAGTGTGAGGCGCGTGGAGTAACTTCATCGCAAAATCCTCCCCGATTTCGCGAATCACTTTTCGGCAACTGAACGGCCCTGTCCGACCTCGCGCCCCTGCGGTCGTGGTCGAATTTAGGCTTCAGCTTTGCGCCCCGAGACTTTCGTACTCGGGTAGCCCTTGTCGCTGTGCTGCAAAACCGCATCTGTCACTCCTGCTCTGGCGGGACTTTACGGCGGCTGCCTCCCAAAAGGTGTGATCCGGCGCACAATGGGAATTTTTTTCCGGGCTTGAGGAGTCGGGCACCGGGTTCCAGGCGCCGGGTCTGGGAATCTTTTTCGGAGAACTGGTTGGTGAATCGCTTGATACCGTTGTCAGCATCCAGGGAAGGGAAGCTCG
>JANQFM010000613.1 GCA_028277865.1 Acidobacteriota bacterium | reverse complement strand
TGCACCTCGCTCCTCCAGTGTAGCACTTTCGTGCTACTAGGACAAGGTCGAAGGTGTGCCGGCCGGTGAAGTCGCAAAGATTAAGAAAAAAGAAAAGGCTTGCAGATCCTGTCCGGCAAGGCTGACGTAACACTGGAATGCACCTGAAACAGCTGCCCCTCAGCTCTGGGCTCTCTGCTCGATTGTGCCGCGCCAAGTCCGCTGGAGGCGCAGGGAAAGGAGTTGTTGGGAGGTTCCTGTTTCCAAACTTTCGATCCCTGCGCCCCCGGCGGATCGGCGCGCTGCATGCGGCCTTTCTTCAATAGGAGAGGGCTTTTTGCTTGAACTGGTCCAGGTTCAGCCGACCCGCCTTGTAGTCGTTGATCCAGGACTTCTTCACCGAGATGTATTCCGGCCGGCTGCTGCCCGTGTAGAGCCTGTTGCGGGAGACGGTTCCCACCAGCCAGCCGTCCGAGGGCGAGTTGAGCACCAGGTTGATGTACTCATCGTCTCCCAGCAGGGTCAGCGAGTCGCCGTGATTGGCCAGTGCCTCGATCAGGTGCCCCTTGACTTCGTCCAGTCGTTGACCGTGTTGCTCGGCTTCTTGCTTGTATTCCTCCTGCTGCTGCTTGACCTTCTCCTGCAGCTCCAGAAGGCGCTCGCGCGAGATTTCGGCAGCCCTTTCCCGGCGACCCTGCCCCGCATTTCCAATGCTGACGAGTTCACCCGCAATTGCGGAATACGTCCTGGCGTCAGCCGCCCTCCTCCCCATTCGGATTCCAGGCAGGTCGACTACGAAGACGACGCCCTGATCGTAGAGGTAAAAGCTGTCCACCGAAGAGCCCCCTAAATGCAGCCAGCTGCCGGCTCGGGAGGCGAAGGCGACAGCTTCGTCGTCCGAAAACTCGCTGGTGACAAACTTCAGGGTGGTTCGGAGGATCCCTTCCATCACCTGCAGCTCCTTTTCAGCCTTGCGCTTGTCAAACAGCGAGGCCGAACCTTGCGTCAAGGCCCAGCCCGCCGTCAGGACAAAGGCAAACAGGCTCAAAGCAATCCACTTCTTCGACATGATCTTCTCCTTTGGTTTTGAACCGTCCGTGACAAAGGGCTGGAGCCTCAAGGACTCGCCGCGGCAGGCACGAAGGGCGTCAAGGTCTCAATTTCCTTCAAATCTCCAGCAATGTCTTTCATGCTCTCCCGAATGGCTTTCACTCGACTCCTTCCATAATCTTCATGAAGGCGCTGGAAACGAGTGAGATCCGTTCATCCTGAATGTCGTCCCTGAGGGCAAACTCCTCCAGTTGACGGCCCAAAGCGGCCAGATCCTGGCGGTATCGGATCTGCGCATCGCTTTGGGAGGTTTTGACATAGTCGCGCACATCCGATCGCAGGCGGGTATCCCCTTCTTGCCAGATGCGGGCCATGCGATTCTCGAAATCGGCCAGGAGAGCCTCGATCCCTTCTTTTTGCTCCCGGTCCAGGTCGGTTCGAAAGCGGGACAGCTGCTGCCTGAGTCCGGCCGTCACGGCTTCGTCCCGCTGCTGCATGCGGCGCTCTACGCTTTGCAGCAAAGCGGCCACCAAATCGGTCGCCTGATCCTGGGTCAGGCCGGTCGGCCGCTCAGACGGAAGCGACCCGAAGCCGGCCAGCAATGCACCCTGATCGATCCTGACCTGAAGTCCGGAGACCGCCAGGGCGCCTGTAGCCAGCAGGGCCAGAGCCAGCACCGCGAATACCCCTTTCCAAAGCGGCGAAAGGCGGGCCATGAGTTGTAGGGGGCCCAGGCTGGGCTGCTGCGGTGCCACAAAAAAATGATGGGGAATGGCCACCTCCGGCAGGGACGAAAGCTGGTTCAGCGTCTCGGAGAGCAGTTCCAATTCCCGGCGGCAGCCCGAACAGCCTTCCAGGTGCTGCTTTAACCGAGTCCGCTCGTCCGCCTTCAGGTCCTCCATCAAAAGAGGCCCGATTTTTTCACGGTAATCCTGGCAATTCATGGTTTTCTCCAGAAGGAGTCGGGAGTCAGGAAGAAGAGAGCTGACAACTGACAACTAGCAACTCCCCGTTTTCCGTTTTCCGGTGTTTTGACTCCTGACTCCTGGCCCCTGATTCCTGATTCCTTCCCTTCCCAGCCTGCTCTTCAAGCCTTGCAGGCCCGAATAGAACCTCGACTTAGCCGTACTGACCGGCACTTCCAGGACGGAAGAGATCTCCTCAAAGGTCATCTCCTGAAAGAACTTCAGTTCCACGGCCAAACGCTGCTCCGAGGGCAGGGCGCCGACGGCCCGGCGGACCCTCTGCTGCTGTTCATGGCGCAACAGGTCACTTTCCTGGTCATCGTGAGCCGCCAGGCGCTGGCTCAAAGGCTCTCCCTGCTCCAATTCCTCGTCGATGGAGCAGGGCGGCTGAGCGGGGCGTTTGCGCAGCCGGGTGATGCACTGATTGGAGGCGATCCGGTAAAGCCAGGTCGAGAACTGCGACTCCAGCCGAAATCGCCGAATTCCCTTGTAGGCCAGCAGGAACGCCTCCTGAGTGGCCTCGGAAGCCTCTTCGGAATCCTGCAGCATTCTCAGGCTGAGGTTGTAGATCTTCTGCTGCCATTTCAACACCAGACGGTTAAAGGCCACCCGGTCGCCGTTTTGGGCCGCGATGACCCAGGCCAGCTGCGAATCAGCCTGACGGGGTTGGCTGCCCATGGGTTGGCGCTGCACTGAAAGATCCAAGGCTTCAGTCATCATTCCTTTGCTTCGTCTTGAGCAATCTTACCAAGCGCTCATTCTGTTTAGACTGAGGCACAGGCGGCGTGGTCGGAATTTTTTCACGCACAGACGCACAGGCGCAGAGGAGAGGGATGAGAGATGGAGGAAGCGAGTCACGAAGCGAGGATAATCTCTCTGAACTGCCAACTGCCAACTGCCAACTGCCAACTTTTCCCCAACACCTGAAGGACTGACCCCGTCTAGTGGGGTGAACATCGAAGGATTGACGATGAAGGGTGCATCGGTGGCATTGGACCAAGGCGGCGAATCCTGGCTCTCGCTCCTGCAAAGGGCTCAGCAAGGGGAACGGCGGGCCTTTGACGATTTGATCGGGCTTTATGAGGAGCAGGTGCTCAAGACGGCTCTTTACCTGACCCGCAACCTGCATGACGCCCAGGACGTCGCTCAGGAAGTCTACATCAAGATCTTCTGCGGCTTGAACGGGATCAAGGACGCCCGCAAGGTCCGTAGCTGGGTCCATCGCATCACCGTCAACACGGCCCGTGACCATTTGCGGCGGCGACGCTTTTGGAGTCCGCTGAAAGGGATTTTCCGTGCCGCTTCTGCTCCCGACCCGGTCCACGGCGCCCAATTGCGCAACCGCCTGTCGGCCGCATTGGCGCGGCTGTCCTTCAATGAGCGGGCCTGTTTCATTTTGAGCGAATTGCACGAGATGCAAACCCGCGAGGTGGCAAGTATCTTGGGATGCCGGGCGGTAACGGTTCGCGGCTACTTGCACAGCGCCCGCAGGAAGCTGCGCAGCCATTTGGAGAGCTTTCGGGGGGAGAAATGAAGCGCTTCTTGAAAAAGGAATGGGAAAACACCGAGATTGCGCCGCAAGTCCTTTGGCAGACGCGCAACCTGGCTTGGCAAAGGCTGCAAAGAAGGCGCCGCTATCGATTTTGGCCTGTGGCCGCTGCAGTGGCATCGCTGAGCGCGTTGCTGCTGGTTTGGCTGAGTCTGCCCCCTTCGCCTGTGGCGCCGTTCAACCAATCGGCGGCCGTCACGGGCAGGCCTGTGCAATCGGATGATCCTCCGGCAGCCACGCAAGCCGGGGATCCCCTCGTCAGCCCGGTTCCTCTTCCGCAAGGGCGCCAGCCCCAACCGGTCAGGACGACCATTGAAGAACCGGCTGCGAACAGCGCAGAATCGATCTCCCAAGCGGCCTCGAACGCTGCTGTTGCTCAGCTCAATGAGGCGATTGCAGGCAACCCTGCCGCTTTGAATTCGCGGCCTGTCGGCCAGGACCGGATCGTCATGAACTTCCGCCTGCCCCGCAGTGGCGTGCGAATGATATGGATCAGTCAGAAGACATCGGATTCAACTACCGGAGGAACAGGATCATGAGAGTCGGCATGAGAGTTTGCTGGATTGTTTTCTTTTTGTGTGCGGCATTCACGGGGTCGGCCTTGGCTCAGCAGGATACGGGCCAAAGTCAGGAACGGGGGGCTCCTGCGGGCTGGGAAACCAAGATCTATCAGATCTCCCATCAAAACGTGCACGCGGTGCGCCAGCTTTTGGAAGGCTTTATCGGAGATTACGAGCCTTCGGCC
>JANQFM010000996.1 GCA_028277865.1 Acidobacteriota bacterium | reverse complement strand
CCCCCGAGGGCCGAATCGCCCTTGTACCCTACCAGCAAGCCTATGCCAGTGGATTCGAAGACATGCGAAGGCGCGTCCCCGACGTCAGCAAGCTGCAGCAGCTGACCGGCTGGAAACCCAGCAGAAGCCTGGACGACATCCTGCGCGACATCATCCGCCGGAGGTGTTAGGAATGCCTGGACGGAAGACTCGACTCAAGAGCCAAGGACTCGACTCTAAGCGATTCGCCTTTACATGCTGCACGGAAAGCCGGTACTTCGTCAGATCGGTGCCGGATAATGAGCTGGGGTCGAGGCTCCAACGAATTTCGGAACGAGTCGGCAAACAGGTCTAATTCAAGAGGCTTTGAGGTCCGCGGATGCAAAAACGGGACGCTTTACCGACTATCCTGAGTTTTCAGCAGCTTCCCACTAGAGGGCAGATCCGTGTCCTTTCCAAAGACTGCCCAAACGCACGTGGTATTGGATTTGCGCAGTTTAGGTCACGCGGTTAACATTGCACCAAGCAGCAGATGCTGGGCTTGGTCACAGAAGCCCTGAGCCTGGCGGTTTGTAAGTGACAGGCGCGGAGCGTAGGAGTATCACCCCCCAGGTTCGGCGAGTCGTAAATTCAGAGCGAGATTATGGCAGACACAAGCCCGCAGACGAATCCGGAAGAGATGATTCAGCAGCCCACATTTGTCCTCACGCCTCTGGACTCTGCGCCTCTCGATGTGGGCAAAAGCAACATCAGTCTGGGCGATGTTCTCCTTGTCCTTTGGAGTCGTCGGCTTTTCATCGTGCTGGGGACGCTGATATGCGGAGCCGTGGGCCTGGCAGCAAGCATGCTGTCCCCATCGATTTACCGGGCAAACGCCACCCTGATCGTGTCGCCCCCCCGCTTCTCCACCGAATTGAAGCCGTCCGCCCTGCCGGTGGAGACATACCAATCGCTGGTGGAAACGGACGCTGTCCGAGCCAAGGTTGCAGATGCCTTGAATGGCGATGGCAAGAATCGAGTCGACGTCAGGCTGGACGCCTCCCTCTCGACCTCAATTCAGGCTGGCCGGCAACGCAACCAATCCTATCTGCCTTCGATCGGCCTTGTAGTTGAGGCAAAATCTCCACAAAGGGCCGCTTTGATCGCCAATACCTGGGCGGCTGTCGTAGTCGCAGAGATCGGCGACCTCTCCATGCGCGCCAAAAGCGGAGACCTTGAGTTCATCAATCGCGAATATCCCATCGCCAAGCAACGCCTCGCCGAAGCCGAGAAAGAGTTGAAAGATGCCGAAGATCAGTACGGGCGTCGCATCCGGGAAATGGAGGATCGGTTCGATAAAGAGATCGCGTCCTTTAAGGTCCGGTGGAACCTTGAGGGAATGAGGGGTGAGTTGAGAACTCTTCTGCTGCTCCTTAATCAGCCCGGCGAAAAGGGACTTCTGTCGCAACTCCAGGCGGTGAGGCTGGCCACCAAGCGGGCCAAGGACGAACTGGCTCAGTTAAGGAAGGAGATCCAGTCCCATCCCCAGTTCTTGCTGCTGGCAAAGGCCATCACCGACGATGCGTTATGGGATAAAATCGGCAGTGATTCCTCTGGCGCTGTTTCCGAGGATTTGGAGGCTCTTCGGCTGCGGACCCAGGAATTAAATCCCGTCTACAGCCGTCTGGGCCAAAGGCTGGCTGATGCTCAGGTCGATTATGAAGCGTTGATTCCTCAGGAAGGCTATCTCCAAGAGCAAATTGCCGACCTCCGTACCCAGATCGAGGACTTGAATCGCATGATTGAGAATCAAGAAACGGCGTTCCGAACCCTTGAGCGGCACCGTTTCACGGAGCTGGCCTCTTTGAGGCGGGAGCGCGACTTCAGGACAGGCGAACTGAAAAGAGACGTAGTAAACCTGAAGAGGACTTTTAATACATTGTCAGAGAAATATGAAAGCGCCCGCCTCGCCAAGGCTGAAGAATCCTCAGATATCCAGCTCGGCATGTCGGCAATCGCCAACGGAAAGCCGGTTAGGCCCAGAACCGTTCTCAACACCGCAATAGCGTTGGCCATCGGCCTGGTGCTTTGTATCGGGCTCGCTTTCATCATCGAGTTTGCCCGATCCTTTTCTCGAAGGCAGTTCGACTCGCCAAATGCGATTTAGCGCCCCAACACGATCAAGAGACGGAAAGCGGGTTGGTTTCCTTCAGCAAGCCGTGGGCTGCGATTATCTGTTTTTGCCTTGAGTGAGGGCTCAGCACTTGAAGTTCAACGAGGATTCTGATCAAGTTCTTGTCATCGCTGAAGTCGCACAGAGTCATCAGGGGGATGTGGATCTGGCACACGCGTTTATTGAGTCGGTGGCCCGGGTCGGAGTGGACGCGGTCAAGTTTCAGACTCACATCGCTGCGGCAGAAAGCACTAGCAACGAGCCCTGGCGGATCCGCTTCGGCGAAAGAGATGAAAGCAGGTTCGAGTATTGGAAACGCATGGAGTTTTCGGAAGAGCAGTGGGGTGGCCTCCAAGAGCACGCCGAGAGTAAGGGACTGTCTTTTTACAGTTCGCCCTTCTCGTCCGAAGCGGTCGGTCTCCTTAGGAGGATTGGAGTTTCCGGTTGGAAGGTTGCGTCGGGCGAAGCCAACAACTGCACATTGCTTCCGGGCATCCTGGAGACTGGGCAACCCGTGTTCCTCTCGACTGGCATGAGTACCATCGATGAAATCGATCAAGCTGTGGAACGCATTCGCGACGCAGGCTCACCCTTTGCCGTCATGCAGTGCACTTCGATGTATCCGACCCCTGCCGAGAAAGTCGGATTGAACCTCCTTGCCTTCTATCGCCAGAGGTACGGGTGCCCCGTTGGGCTGTCAGACCATTCAGGAACGATCTTCGCAGGATTGGCGGCCGCCGCCCTGGGAGCATCAGTACTCGAAGTCCACGTCACCTTGAGCCGCGAAATGCCTGGTCCGGACATACCCGTCTCCCTCACGCCGGAAGAGATCAGGCAGCTGATCTCGGGCCTGCGCTTCATCGAGAGAATGCGAGGCAATCCAGTCGACAAGAATGCTGTGGCAAGCGAACTGGCCGATATGCGCAGGCTGTTTACGAAGAGTATCGTGGCTGCCTCGGATCTGCCCGAAGGCACTGTTTTGGAACGACATCACCTGGCGATCAAGAAGCCGGGCTTGGGACTGCCTCCGGGCAACCTGCCGGAGATCCTGGGCAGGCGCATTGCCAAGAGCCTGCGCAAAGACGATTTCGTAATCTGGAAAATGCTGGAGCCCTCCAAGAATGCCTAGAAAAGTCTGCGTCGTGGTAACGGCTCGACCCAGCTACAGCCGAATCAAGACCGCTTTGAAGGCCATCCGGGCTCACAGTGATCTTGAACTGCAACTGGTGGTGGCTGCCTCTGCTCTTCTGGACCGTTATGGCAGTGTGGTTCGAGTCGTTGAGCAGGACGGCTTCGACATAACAGCCAGGGTCCACATGGTTCTGGAGGGTGAGAATCCGGTAACCATGGCCAAGACTGCCGGCCTTGGCGTCTTGGAATTGGCAACCGTCTTCGAAAACCTCAAGCCGGATGTAGCCGTCACCATTGCAGATCGTTATGAAACGTTGGCAACCGCTGTTGCTGCTTCCTTTATGAACGTACCGGTGGTCCACGTGCAGGGAGGCGAGGTTACGGGGTCCATCGATGAGAAAGTCCGTCACGCTGTAACAAAACTGTCCAACCTGCATATGGTGGCAACGGAGAAGGCCGCAGAAAGGGTCATCTCCATGGGCGAGGATCCTGAAACTGTCTTCGTGACCGGTTGCCCGTCAATCGATTTGGCTTCGGAGACCCTCAATGATCCTGGGCTGTACTTTGATCCCATCGAAAAGTATGGCGGTGTCGGCCCCATGCTGGATCTTTCGGAAGGCTACTTGGTGGTTTTGCAGCATCCCGTGACGACTGAGTGTGATCTTGCAAGGGAGCAGATCGGCACAACGCTCCGGGCAATTCACGGAATCGACTTCCCCACTTTGTGGTTTTGGCCCAACGTCGACGCTGGATCAGACGGGACTTCAAAAGGAATCCGCGCTTTCCGCGAACACCATCCAGTCACCAAAATCCACTTCTTCAAGAACATGCTGCCCCGCGACTTCCTGGCGCTAATCAATAATTGCCGCTGCCTCGTGGGCAACTCAAGCGTCGGAATTCGCGAATGCTCTTTTCTCGGGGTACCGGTGATCAACATCGGCTCTCGGCAGTCCGGTCGGGACCGAGGGCAGAACGCGATGGACGTATCCCACAATCTTGAGGAGATCCAAGGAGCTGTGAGGCGGCAAATAAGCAATGGACGCTATGAGAGGAACACGATCTATGGCGATGGAGCCTCGGGTTTGCGAATCGCCCGACTGCTGAGCGAGGTGCCGCTGAAAGTTGAAAAGAAACTGACCTATTGACCGTAACCGCCTATGCAACTTCTCTACTTGGGCCCAGCGGAAATGCTGCCGACTCTCCAGGCTTCGCTGCCACAGGACTTTCTGGTCACACACGGCGCAGACGAACGGACTGTGGACGGTCGGATCGAAAACTGCGACATAGTCCTGGACGCCTACATGAAGATTCATTTCAAAGCGAGCCGCTTAGAGAGGGCACGCAAGTTGAAGCTCTTCATCACCGCCACTACAGGAGCCGACCACGTGGACAGCCGCATTCTCGGAGAAAGGGGCATTCCGCTGCTGACGCTGCGCGGTCAAACCGACCTGCTCAAGGACATCACGGCCGCAGCGGAGCATTCCTGGCTCTTGCTGATGGCTTGTGCCCGCCGCTTGCCGTCTGCGATACAGGAAGTACTAGCAGGCGGTTGGGATCGAAACAAGTATCCAGGTCTCATGCTGAATGGAAGGACTCTGGGCATTATCGGCTGCGGACGGATCGGACAATGGATGGCCGCATACGGCACTGCCTTCGGCATGGTCTGCTTAGGCCATGATCCATTCGTCGATTCATGGCCTGCCCACCTGAAAGAGGCGGGCCTGGAGGAACTGCTGCAAGCCTCCGACATCATCACCGTGCATGTGCCTCTGATCCCCGAGACCCGTTTGCTGCTGGGCGTCCGCCAGATGACGCTAATCAAGCGAGGTGCCATATTGGTCAACACCTCACGCGGAGAAGTCATCGATGAGGCCGCTCTGCTGGCGGCTCTTCAAAAAGGGCGGCTGGCAGCGGCGGGACTGGACGTCCTTGTGGGGGAGCCGGAAATCGGGCATCACCCCCTCGTCGAGTATGCCCGCGAGAACACCAATCTGATCATCACCCCTCACATCGGCGGATTCAGCCCGGACGCGCTCAAGCGGGTACTGGAGTTCAGCTGCCATCGAATCGCCCAATACTTCGAGCGACCTGCATGAAGGATCGGATAGGGCATCTGGCCCAGTTCCTGGTCGACCAGGGGCTGCGTCACGTGTTTGGGATCGCTGGCAGCGGTCTGTCTCTGCGGCTGATCAGCGAGCTTGAAGATCGGCAGGCCCGATATTTCCCCTCCTCTCATGAAGCCACCGCCGCCTTGATGGCTGGAGCTGTCTGTCGTGCCGGGGGTATCTTGTCGGCAAGCATTGGAATCAAAGGGCCCGGCGTGGCAAATATGTTGCCTGGAATTGTCGCCAATCGATTCGAATGCCATCCAGCTCTCAGCATTACCGAGGCCTTTGGGCTTGGCACGCCCAAACATCGGCAACACAAGCGATTGGATCACCCGGCACTGCTGTCTTCGGTGACCAAGGCGATTGGCCACCTCAGCAATCGCTCCCGCAAATGGGAAGCCCTACTGAAGCTGGCCAGACGTGAGGTGCCGGGTCCTGTTCACCTGGAACTTAGTCGGGGAGATTCCGAATTCAAGGCAAATGAGATGCCTCGACACCAACAGTCGCCGGCACCCCAGGGTTCAGGAGAAAGGACTCTGGATCTCATTAATCGGGCCAAGCAGCCGATCGTCGTCATCGGCTCCCTCGGTTTAAGGAGGGAATGGAGCCGACACTTTAATCAATTGCGCATTCCCGTCTTCACCACCGTCGCGGCCAAAGGCGTTGTCGACGAGACCGGGCCTTGCAGCGCCGGGATATTCAGTGGCGCTGGTAGGGAATTGGCACCGGAGGCCAGGCTCCTGCCTCAAGCCGATCTGGTGGTCGCATTTGGACTGCGGAATACAGAGGTTTTGAATGCCTGCCCGTTTTTGGCCCCGCTGGTCGCCTTCGACGAGATCGACGAGGGGCTCTCGCTCGGGTTCGAACCTCAACACCTGGAGTTGGAGGCCGGTGACGGCTTGGTGTTGCGCGCGATAGAGATTCTAAAGACACGTGTCTGGGGGCTGGAACCGGTCCGGGAGGAGATGCTGCCCATGCATCGGTTTTTTTCGAAGGCAGGTTGGCTGCCTTCCGCCTGCTTCCAGATTCTGGACGGCCTTGGCTGTCCGCATGCCCTGGTCCTCGACACGGGCTCATTTTGCACAATCGGTGAGCATCTGTGGCGGGCCGGCCCGCAACGGCTCTTTATGGGCAGCAGCGTGGGACGGAACATGGGAACCGCCATTCCGACCGCAATTGGGGCCAGTTTGGCCTGTCCCGGCCTTCCTGTTTTTTGTATTGTTGGCGATGGCGGCATGCACCTGTATTGCGCCGAGATCAAACTGGCCGTCCGAGAGGATCTGCCGGTCTGCTTTGTGCTGATGAGCGACGGGCGCTACGGGAGTGTGGCCTGCGTTGGTCAAGACCGGCCCATGACTGCTCGCGCTACGGAAATGTTTCAACCGACCTGGATTGGAGTCGTTCAAGAGTTCGGCTGCCCAGCCAACCGGGTCGAGTCCGAGGAGGAATTTGCAGCCGCCCTTGAGAGGTGGGACTTTGGCCATCCCTTTTTCATCGAAGCTGCTTTTGATGCCGGGAAATATGCCCGGATGACAGAATCCTTGCGCTAGCCTCGGCAAGGGGGAGCCTCTGACCAGAGATGGGAAGCCGCACAGACACTGTGACACAGACATCAGAGGATTTTTTCCTGATTCTTCGCTGAGCACTCTGTGCCTCGGTGGCAAATTCGAATCAAAGTTGAAGAAAACGACCCTAGCGGCCTAGCCTCAAGGGCAAGTCAACATGCCATGAACGACATGCACATTCTCGTCCTCGGCACCGGATCCGCAGGCAAACGTCATGCCAAGAACTTCGCTTCGCTTGGCTGCAGGATTTCAGCCATGGATCCACGCTCCGATCGGCTGGACGAGGCCGCCCAAGCGGTTTCTCTGGTTGGGGGGTTCACGGGTCTTGAGCAGGCTCTTGGGCGAGCCTCGCACTTTGACGGTGTTGTCGTCTGCTCTCCGCCCAAATTCCATGTTGAGCAATCCATGGCCTTTGTTGCCGCGGGAGTGCCGGTCTTGTTGGAGAAGCCTGTCTCACCAACCCTGGCTTCGGCACAAAGGCTCAAACAGCTTGTCGACGAGTCCGGGGTACCGCTTTTGTTGGGCTACACCTATCGCTGGTGGCCGCCTCTGATCGAAATGAGGAGGCGCCTTGAGGAGATCGGCCCATTGCATCATGCACGCTTCGTGATGAGTGCACACCTGGAGGACTGGCATCCTTGGGAACGCTACCAGGACTTCTTCATGGCCAGCCGCGATCTCGGAGGAGGAGCCCTTCTCGATGAGAGCCATTTTATAGATCTGATGATCTGGTTTTTCGGAATGCCCGACTCGATTTCGGGCCGCGTCGAGCGCCTCAGCCGCCTCGAGATCGATACGGATGACAACGTAGACCTAATCTGCGTACATGGTGATCGGCTACGGACCACCATCCATCTTGACCTGTATGGCAGACCCCATGAGAAGTCGATAACCATCATCGGAGGGGGAGGTGCCCTGCAGTGCCTTTTCAATCCGGACCTGCTCAGGTTTTGCGCAGGCGCAGAGGGGGCTTGGCAAACTACACCCTTCGACTGCCAACGGAATGACATGTTCGTGGCAGTTGCCAGGGACTTTCTGGACATGCTAGCCGGCAAGGAACCCATCTGTGGCATCGAAGACGGCATTCGAGTCCTCATGTGCATCGAGGCGGCGCGGGAGAGCACCTTGTTGCAGCGGGAAGTCGCCTTGTAGCTGTCGGCGAGGCTTTTGATGCTGGAAGGAAAGACGATTCTCGCAGTGGTGCCCGCCCGATGCGGGAGCAAAGGCATCCCGGGCAAGAATATGAAGAGGCTGCACGGCAGGAGCTTGATCGGCTGGGCAGGTGAGACCCTGGCGGCTGTACCGTTCCTTGATGCCCGGATTATCTCGACCGACTCCCGCGAGTATGCGGACGAAGCCGTTTCCCACGGGTTGGAGGCGCCATTTCTAAGGCCGGCCGGCTTGAGCGGCGACACGGCCAGTGTGGTCGAGGCCATGAAGCACGCCCTGATCCAGGGGGAAGCGCACTATGGCCTTGAATTCGATATCGTACTGATTGTCGAGCCCACCTCGCCGCTGCGCAGACCCGACGACATCAAACGGGTCGTTGAAAAGCTCATTTCCAGTCAAGCTGACTCCGTGATCACGGTGAGCAAACTCGACAAGAAGTTCCATCCCAAGAAAGTCCTTACCCTGGAGCAGGGACGCCTCGGCTTCTTTCACACCGGCGGAGCTGCGATTGTTGGAAGGCAGTCACTGGACGACCTGTATTGGCGAAATGGAGTCTGCTATGCGCTGACTCGGCGGTGCCTGATGGAAAATGGCGCCATTTTCACAGGCAACACCCTGGCCGTCGTCATCGAAAGACCTGTGGCGAATATCGACCGGCCGCAAGATCTGGCGCACGCCTCCGAACTGCTTGGGGAGGAGGGCAGTCAC
Organism: Acidobacteriota bacterium; assembly: GCA_028277865.1. Lineage (GTDB taxonomy): Bacteria > Acidobacteriota > UBA6911 > RPQK01 > DATIPO01 > JANQFM01. The sequence goes on along the minus strand of JANQFM010000996.1, from coordinate 15,195 downwards.
CGGCTTCAAGCCAAACGAAGCAGACTGTAAGCTCGTCCGGAATTCTTTTCAATCTCATGTGTTTTTGTGACCGAATTGCATCGAGTCCCACCTTGAGAAGGCAACCAATCCCGCTGCATTAAATGACACAGTCGCTCAGGGATTCGCATCTCACACGGCGGGCAGTCCTCAACGCCGTTGCACCCAACATCGATTTCGCAGTCCAAGCAGTCATTGCCTTCCTCATCAATCCTCTGCTGCTCGCTTACCTGGGAAGCTCCCTGTTCGGGATTTGGCAGATTCTCGAGAGGATGGTCGGATACCTCTCAGTCACGGAAAACCGTCCGACCGAGGCTCTCAAATGGGTCATCGCCTACGAACGGGAGTCCAATGACTGGCAACGAAAGCAAAGGCAAATTGGTGCCACCTTCTATGCCTGGCTGTTTTTCCTGCCGCTGGTTGGGGTCGCCGGGGCGGGCCTTATTTTTTTGGCGCCTCGCCTCATCAGCGCCACTGCCGAACAGGCCCATGTTATCCGCTTGGCGACTTTGCTGCTCGTCTTCCGATTCATGATCTTCGGATTGGCGGCCATTCCTTCCGCGGTCCTGGTCGGCATGAATCTCGGATACAGACGACTGGGGCTCAAGTCGACTCGATACTTCTTGGCCGCAGCAGGAGGCCTGGGTGCGCTGGAATTGGGGTGGAGTCTGACGGGATTGGCGGCCGCCCAGGTGTTCGCCACTCTTGTCTTCATCCTGCTGATGTGGCGGATCGCAATTTCCGACCTGTCCTGGATTCGGATTCGAAAACCGATCAAGGGGGAAACAAAGGGCTTCATTCGGTACGGAGGCTGGTTTCTGAGTTGGAGCTTGGTCGTCCGGCTTCTGATCGGCTCAGACCTCCTCATCCTGGGTTTCCTGATATCCCCCGAGGCAGTCACGGTCTATGTTTTCACCAACTTCCTTGCCAGATGGATCCCGGATTTCGCGTTCAGGACTGGATCAGGCCTGAGCGTTGGAATCGCCGGAATCTTCGGCCAAGGACGTTACCATCAGGCAGCCAGATTGCGTTCCGAACAATTCGCCGGAGTATGGCTGCTCTGTGTCAGTGCTGGTGTGGCGATCCTGCTGCTCAACAACTCCTTCGTCAGTTTGTACGTGGGTCGGGATCAATACGGAGGGCCGATTGTCACACTTCTTGTTATAATTCTCGCCCTCCAGTTTGCTTTCATCCAATTGGATGGAACCAACATCAGCCTTACGCTCGATATCCGGGCTAAAGTCGGCTTGGGAGTTGTGGGTGCAATTCTTTCTGTGCTGCTTGCTTTGGCCTTGGGGTCCGAATTTGGCATCGCCGGGGTTTGTACGGGAATGATGATCGGCAGGAGTGTACTCAGTATCGGCTACCCGAGAATCGTCTGCAGCGCCCTGGGGATCTCTTTTGTCAGCCAATTGCGAACAGGCGTACGACCTTTTTTGACGATGGTCATCCTGCTGGGAGCAAGTTTCTGGATGGGTCAGTCGCTTTCGGTCGCAAGTTGGCCGGCATTGATCGGTGCGGCCGGCGTCGGCTTCATCGGGGCGGCAGGGATTGCATTTTTCGCCGGACTGCCCGTGAGATCGCGAAAAATGCTGCTCAAGAGAGTCCGTATCGCCCAGACGCAATTCCTGCCTTCTCGCCGCTAGGCCGGAGGCAGGTCCATTTTTACTGAATTGCAGGAGTGAACAAAATGCGAGTGATGATTGCAGGAATCGATGGTTACCTGGGATGGCCTCTGACCCAGTACCTGCTTGCCAAAGGGCATACAGTCGGTGGAATCGACGCTTTTTTGCGTAGGCAATGGGTGGAAGAGATGGGCAGTCACAGCGCGGTGGCCATTGCCGGTATGGAGGAACGCTTGGAGGCTGCTAGGGAACGATGGGGACAGGAGGTTCTCTTCCAGGAAGGCGACCTGACGGATTGGGAACTCGTGAGGGCTTTCGTCGAAGACTTCAAGCCGGAAGCAATCGTGCAATTGGGCGAGTGCCCTTCGGCACCCTACTCGATGATCGACGTCCATCACGCAACTTGGGTCCAGACCAACAATATCGTCGGCACCTTCAACCTCCTCTACGCGATGAGGGAGATTGTCCCCGAAGCACATTTGGTAAAATTAGGGACGATGGGTGAATATGGCACTCCCAATCTGGAGATTCCAGAAGGCTTTTTTGAGATTGAATACAAAGGCAAGAGGGACTCCATTCCCTTTCCGCGTCAGGCGGGGAGTTGGTACCACTGGTCCAAGGTTCACGGATCGAATAACGTCATGTTTGCCTGTCGTCTTTGGGATCTGAAAGCAACTGATGTGATGCAAGGCGTCGTCTTCGGAACCAGGATCGACGAAATGGGAAGCGACGAGCGACTGCGGACCCGGTTGGATTTCGACCAGGCTTTTGGGACCGCCATCAATCGATTCTGCTGTCAAGCGGTCGTCGGACATCCGCTGACTCCCTATGGGAAGGGTCACCAGAAAAGAGGGTTCCTGCCCTTGAGGGACTCGATGCAGTGCCTGACGCTCGCCATCGAAAACCCTCCCCTAGCGGGCGAGTATCGGGTTTTCAATCAGTTTCAGGAAGTCTACGACATCACTGATTTGGCCAGGATGGTCAAGAGGGCTGCCGCCAGGCTGGACATCCAGGTCGAGGTGCGAAATCTCACCAACCCCCGCAAGGAGTTGGAAGAGCACTATTACAAGCCAGTTCATCAGAAGCTTCTCGATCTGGGTTACCAGCCTACGCACGACGTCGAAACCGAGATGCTGATGATGCTGAGGGATTTGGCGAATTGCCGGGATCGGATCAGTTCCAAACTCGAAGCCCTCATCCCCGACGTCCACTGGGATGGATCGCGTCGCAAGGTGGATTTTTTGGAGATGCATGCCGGCCTTAAATCCTGAGATGGCTGTTAAATGACGGACATTGAGCGTCAAGTCAAGGAGCCTCGCCGTACCCTTGTGACTGGGGGGGCAGGATTTATCGGTGCCAACTTGGTGCGGCTTTTGAGCGCCCGAGGGCACAGCGTGGTTGTCCTGGACAATCTTGAAAGCGGTAGCAGAACCCAACTCGACGGTGTTTCCCACGAGTTTGTGGAAGGGGATATTCGAGACGCCGACCTGCTCAGGGAATTGGTGGGTAGCTGTAACGGAGTGGCTCACCTGGCGGCTCAAACAGGCGTACCCGGTTCCTTGGAAGACCCCAACCTTGACTGCGAGGTCAACGTATTGGGAACGCTCAACCTGCTGGAGGCCTGCCGAAAGGCGTCGACTGATGCGGTAGCCCAATCCTGCCCACGTCTCGTCTTTGCGTCGTCCAATGCACCCCTGGGCCGGCAAAAATCTCCCTGTTCGGAAGAAAAGGCCCCTTTGCCGATCTCTCCATACGGTGCCAGCAAACTGGCGGGAGAGGCATACTGCCTGGCCTACGAAGGCTCCTGGCGGGTGCCCGCCATCGTCCTTCGCTTTGCCAACGTTTACGGCCCTTTCTCGGCCCACAAGACCAGCGTGGTTGCCAAGTTCCTCATGGACGCCTGCCTAAACGGCAGCATTACAGTGGATGGCGACGGCGGACAGACAAGGGACTTCATTTTCGTCCGCGACCTGTGCAGGGCGATTTTGGCCGGGCTCGAGAGCAGAGTTCAAGGAGAAGTCTTCCAGATCGCAACGGGGATCGAAACCAGCATTCTCGAGCTGTCTGCCTTGGTGTCGGAAATCGTGGGGCTCGATTTCAAGATTGAATTTGGGCCGTCCCGACTTGGAGATGTCCGCAACAATTTCTCGGCCGTCTCCAAGGCCAAGCAAATGCTTGGCTGGCAAGCTGAGATCGATCTTCGATCGGGCCTCAACGAGACCTGGCAGTGGTTTCGGCAGTCGACGGCTTTTCAGGGCCGACGCATCGAGAAGCGGCGGGAAACCCTCGGCTGACAGCGGCACCGGCAGCCGAGAATCCTGCCGACGTGCTGATCGTGTGCCCTTGGTCCGGCTAAGCCGCGCTGCAGCAGAGGCTTAGAGCACCGAGGGGAGCGCCTACAGGTCGGCAACCAGAAGGCAGCCCCCGAAAGCATGGGAGGTGCACTTTGAGACTGCTTTATCTGCTGACACATCCCGCCTTGAAAAGAGACGCCTTGTATCATGGCGTCGCCCGCAACCTCAGAGAGGAATATGGACACGACGTAGTGTTTGTCTATACTGGCCCAGTACGGGAGTTTCCGCCCGGATTGGAGCTTCGGCACTTCGAAAGCTGGGTCAAGGATCACCACCGCGAAATCGACCAAGCTGATCTGGTCGAGCTCGAAAACCGCTTCCCCGAATCGAACCTTTGGCTGGCGGCAGCTGCCGAGAGGCGGCTCACCGACTATTCCATGCTTCGAGGGGCTATTGCCTGGAGTCAGTATTCGTGGGAGGAAGCGGTCTTCTTCCTCAAGGCAGCGGTGCTCTTCTACGATTCCATCATCGAAGGATTTCAGCCGGAATTTGCCCTGGCCCAGCATCCGGACAATCTGCATTCCGTGCTGCTCTTCGAGTTGGCTCGTTCTCGGAAATTTCGCTCCGTCATGCTGGTTCGGGATTTCTACTGGGAGGATCGCTCCTTCTTTCTGCAGGACGACCAGCATTATCGTTCATCCAGGCTTGCCAGACTGTACCGCGAGACGTTGCAGGACTACGATAAGAAGGTTCTTCCGCATGAGGCTGAGGTCATGAAGGCGATCGAGAGGCGAATGCAGGAAGACCCGGCAGCGGCAAGGCGGGATCTTGTCCCGGAGGTCAAGATTTCTGACATAGTCAAGAATGGGCTGGCCACATTGGTTCGGAGCCGTTCCTATTTCACATTGACAGTGCCTGATCCATTCGACGGGTACTGGCAGCTCTCCCTCTGGAAAGGGGCTCTCAGCGTCTTCCTGCGGGCCAAGAACACCCTTTGGCGCAAATATTCCAAAGACTTCAAGGACGATGTCCCGTCCCAGCCATTCGTCTTGTTCCCGCTCCACTATCAGCCCGAAGCAAGTACGATCGCCGCTGCACCGGCCTTCCAGAACATGTTGGGCGTTGTTCACGCCCTATCGGCTTCGCTGCCTGCCGGTTACCGGCTGGTGGTCAAGGAGCATCCCAGGATTGGAGGTTATCGCTATCCGGAATTCTATCGCAGCCTTCGCTGCCTGCCCAATGTGGTGCTGCTTCGTCCAAGTGTGCCGAACCAACGGATTTTGGGCAAAGCTCGGGCGGTGGTGACGGTTCGTGGAACCCTGGGATTCCAAGCCATCATCTGCGGGAAACCGACATTGATGCTGGGGCGCAAGTACTTCGACTGTATCGACGACATCGTCAAGATCAGTGATTTGAATGAGCTGCCGAGAGTTATGAAGAGACTGCTGGCCTCGGCAGGTGATGGGATAAGATCCGTTCCCAGCAGGGCCGTCAAGGCTTTTTTTCTGGCACAGCGGGATGTCCTCTATCAGAGGAAACGCTCAGAGGATGAGAGCGCGGATGAGAAGGAGCGCAGTTACGCTGAGCTGCTTCACCGGATGCTCTCGGATGAATTGGAGTTCTTCAAGGCCCGAGAGCACGAATCGCCGCAACCCGTACCCGCCCCTGCACTGAAAGCCTGATCGGATGTTCAAGTACTACCAAAGAGTGGATTCGCAAGCTTTTTCGGGCCAGGATTGCTCTTATTGGTCAGAAGTCTGGAATAGATGGGATCTGTCGAACGAAAAGCAGATCGATCAACTGGAGAAGACACCGCGCTGGCAGGAGATCGCACGGCGAGTGCCTTCGGGCAGTCGGCTCTTAGAGGCTGGGTGCGGGTTGGGTTCCTGGGTGAGGTTCCTCCGCAAACGCGGTTACAACGTCGTCGGGATCGACTTCGTCAGCGAGATCCTTCAGCGAGTCAGAACGGATTTCGGCCCTCTGCAGCTAACGGCAGGCGACATTCGGGCTCTGCCTTTTCCGGGCGAGAGCTTCGACTCCGTTTTGAGCTGGGGAGTGATCGAGCATTTGGAGGAGGGGCCTTATTCGGCGCTGAATGAATTCTGGCGCGTCCTGCGTCCCGGAGGTTCCGCTTTTCTGACAGTCCCGTACATTAACCAGCTGCGAAGAAGGACCGCATTCACAGAAAACGGAGACAATCTTCCGCCCGGGAAAGAGGATCAGTACGTTTTTCACCAATATTTTTTCACTCGGTCGCAACTGGCCGAATGCTGTCGCCAATGCGGATTTCGCCTGAACTGCTTTGCCTACGAAAGGGTCACGGCCAAGACATTGTTGCCGATCAGGCTCCGAGAGAGATTCCCCTTGGCTACCCGAGTGCTGAACCGAACCTTGACTCCGCCCTTGCGCAACATACTCTCCCCTGAGTTGCTGAGCAGCATGATCCTGGCCGTAGTGTCGAAACCGGCCCTCGGAGGCACCCGAGATCCCGCACACTGAGATTTGAGCAATGCCCGGTGTTTGTGCCTGCAGGAGGCTCTGCTCCGGGGCACTGCCTCGCCTGGTTGGAGGCGACCCTTGAGTAACGTCCTGTACACACCCCAAAGAAGGCAGTTTGCCTCGGCCAAGCTGCCCCATCGCATCAGGGCTCATGAGCGATCGCCAATTGCTGCGGGGATTCTGGTTCTCGTCGGCCTTTTGATTTTCGTGACGATCCAATACCCCGGGGACGCTTTCGAAACAGCCGAATGGATGCCTCTGCTCGTGTCTTCCGTTCTGGCGGGGATTCTTGTCCTGACGACCTACCACAAGCCAGCCTTGGGGCTGTCAGTTCTGGTTGCTCTGGCACCTGCTCTGCGCGGTTTGGCGCCAAAGGGCGTGTTTGGCTACAACTTCCTCACATACGCAGCACTGCTTGTTTGCCTGGTTCTCGTTGTCAGGAGGCCGCGTCGGCTGAGGCCGGATGTGAGATTCGATCGAGCGGCCCGCTACGCGTTGCTGGCGTTCATGGCCGTGCTGCTGCTGCAAGCCTTCCGAACCCAGTTTCCCGTCCGGGCAGCCCTGACGGTTGTCAACACGGTCTTGATGTACGCCGCTCTCCATGTCGTTGGCCCCCGGCTGCAAGTACGAGAGCTGATGGCCGTTCTCAAGGCATTCATGGCGGGAGTTTTGACGTTTTCGACTTGGGTTCTGCTGTTTTCAGAAGCGGGCAGCGAAGATGCGATTCGGCTTGGAGCCGACTTGGGCCTGAATCCGAACTCGCTAGCCTTGCTCAACACGATGTCGGTGATCATCACCATAGTCCTGCTCCTCCATCGCAAGATCAGCCCGATCTGGTTGGCGGGGATCCTCCCTGCCCTGATCACATTGGTCCTTTCAGGCAGCCGGACCGGATCGATTTCGCTGGGACTGGGCCTGATGTTCGCCCTCCTCTGGTCGATGCGAAGACCGGCTAAGCTGGTTCTATTCGCCAGCATACTGGCGTTGACGGTCGGCTATCTGGGCTCTCGGATCATAAGCCTTGAGGACAGTTCCCTTCTGCGACGCTATGAAAACCTGGTCTCCCTCGACTTGGATAGGATATCTACCACACGTTCGATGGTCTGGTCGATTGCCGGGGACCTCCTCTGGAAGAAGCCGATGATTGGAATCGGCCTGGCCAATTTGCCGATCCACACTGTCGGCATCAAGCTCGATCGCGATCGAGGCCTGACAGCTCACAGCCTCTACCTGGAAGTTGCCGCTGAACTCGGGTTCACCGGCCTCGTCCCCTTACTGTTTTGGATCGCGATGTGGGCTGTCGGCTTTGTGACCGACACCAAACACCTTGCCGCTGGGGCTGTGCTCCTGACATTCCTGCTCTTCGCCATCAGCAGCGGCTATTTGCTGAGCTTTGTCCCCGGGGTCTTGATAGCCGGGGTGGGTGGGATCTTTTCGAAGGAGCAGGACCGCCGGCAGCGCCTTGTCGTGCTTCAAGAGGAATTGCGTACCCCGATGACTGCACCTTGCTGACAGGGCAAAATTGTACGGCCTCCTGCAAACTCGGGCATTTGACCGCCTCCGGAGTCGGCGAGGTGCCGCTGAGCGCAACTCATCTTCGCCAGGGCGGCACTGCTGAGATTGAACGATGTGGAAGATACTGTTCATCATCAACCAGCTATCTTTCGGAGGTGCCGAACGGCAGCTCTTCCATCTGGCCCAGGAATTGGATCCCCAGGCTTTCAAGGCATCTATTTGCGTGATGACGCCTTCGTCCGAGATCCTTCCGGCTTTCAGCCGACTCCGGATTCCCATCATCAAGCTCAAGAAATGGCTGCCTCGATTCGACTTCACCCGAGTTGTGCGCTTGTCTAGAGTCCTGCGCAGCGTTCGGCCTGACCTGGTGCACTCCTTCATGGGGACCGCCAACATCTATTCCTGGTTGGCCACAAGGTTGGTACCTATTCCTTTTGTAGCCTCCGAACGAAATGCCGAGGCTCAGATGACAAACGCCACGCTTCGACTCTCAGATCGAGCCTTCCTCGCGGCCTCGCATGTGATCGTCAATTCTCAGGCCGGGGCAGATTGGCTGATCGGACGGCGACCGGACCTGCAGAAGAAAACTTCAGTTATCCGCAATGGAATCAACCTTTCTCGCTTCAACAATCTTTGCACCCGACCTTCTCGGCACAGCCTCGGCTTGAGGCCGGATGTGCCTACTATCGGAATTATTGGTTCATTGAGCCAACGTAAAGATCACGAGACCTTCTTTCACGCCATGCGAACCGTCAGGCAGGAATGGGGCGACGCATTTCAGATTCTCTGCGTAGGAGAAGGCCGATTACTGGCGCAGATGAAAACGCTTGCGGCAGAGCTTGGGCTGGGGCGTTTGACAGTTTTCGCGGGACGAAGATCGGATGTGCCCGGCATCCTGACGGCTTTGGACCTTCTTGTACTCAGTTCGAGATGGGAAGGCATGCCGAATGTCATCATGGAGGCTATGGCTGCTCGCAAGGCGGTCGTAGCGACCAGGGTGGGGGGGACTCCCGAACTGGTTGCAGATGGAGAGACTGGTTTGTTGGTCCCTGTTGGTCAGCCGAAAAAGCTTGCCAAAGCGACCCTGAGGCTCTTGAAGGATCCGTCTATGCGCACTCGAATGGGTGAGTTGGGCCGACGCAGGATTGAAAGCGGATTCACGATCGACGAGATGGTGCGTTCCACAGAATCCGTCTACCAACGACTCCTCGGGGGTTGACCAATTGAAACGGTTCGCCATCTACCTGGATCAGCCCTTCTGGCACGACGGCCAGACACTTACCACCGATGCCATCTTCGTTCGTTTTCTCTTGGCTGTTGGAAGCTTTTTCGACGAAATCCATCTCTTTGTGCACCTGAATCGGGATCCTGATGTCCGGGGCCGCCTTGCCCTCGATCTGGAACCGGGCAAGGTTTGCGTGCATGCCCTGCCATTTGTCAGGCGAGCAGCTCATCTTTATCAAAAACCGATCGCAGCTTGGCAAACTGTGCGGACTTTTCAGCAAAAAGCCGACCGCTGGGATCTAGCCTGCATTGTTCTGCCCCATTGGACCAGCGCGGCCTTTCACCGAGTCGCCGTCAAAAATGAGAAAAAGGCCTTTCTTTATCTGCGCAGCAACTTTGGCTTCGAGTCCGTCCTGACGCGAGGCGGCGGCTGGCGCGGCCCGGCACGCATTCTGGCCTGGCTGCTGGAGAGATCCACTCGAAGCATGGTGAGGCAAGATCTGACGCTCGTGGTCGGTGATGAACTTTACGAACTTTATCAGCCTGTGGCCTTGCAAACCCACCGAATCTACCCGACAGTCCTTTCGCGAAGCGACCTCGATTGCATGGCCAAGGGTCCGGTTCACAAGAAAGCGGGTGCCCCCTTCCGCCTGCTGAGCGTTGGGCGCCTGACGCCCGAAAAGGGCTTGGGAGTCCTGGTCGAGGCAGTCTCCAAAGTGGTTTTTGAGCATGGAAAGAAGGTGGTCTGCGATTTAATCGGAAGCGGCAAGGGCCGAAAAAGCCTTCAAGAAGCGGTTCGCAAAGCCGGCTTGCAAGACCGAGTCGTCTTCAGGGGATTCGTCGATTTCGGCCCGGAGCTTTTTCGTCACTACCAGACTGCCGACTGCTACCTGCTTCCTTCGTTGACCGAAGGCATCCCCAAAACGATTGTCGAGGCTCTGGCCTTTGGGACTCCCATCATCGCCTCGGATGTCGGCGGTATCCGCGGTGTGATCGAGCACGAAAAGACAGGCTTGCTCGTTCGGCCAGGCGATGCGGAAGACCTGTCAAACGCGATTTTGCGGCTGATGAGCGATGAGGAACTGCGGTGCAGGCTCGCTCAATCCGAGCGTGACCTGAACCAATTCACGATCGAAGTCCAAAGCCGCCATGTCTACAACATCCTGGCTCATCATTTTCATCTTTGATCCTGCAAGGAGCCGACATCCTGAAGCTGATCTACTGGGGAGGGATTCTTTTGGCCGCCTACACCTGGATCCTCTATCCGCTTCTTCTCATGTTGCTTGGGGCATTGTTGAAGCAACGGGACGGAATCACCCCGGCAACCCGCTACGCCCCGTCGGTCATGCTTCTGATCACTGTCCACAATGAGGAGCAGGCTCTGGCCGCGAAGATCGAGAACAGCCTGCAGCTACGTTACCCAAATAGGCTGCTGGATATCGTCATCGCCTCTGATGGCTCGACTGATCGGACTGTTGAGATTGCTGGTCGGTTCGTCGCGCAACACAGCAACGTGTTCCTGCATTCGCTACCGGGAAAGAACGGGAAGAGCCTCACTCAAAACGAAGCCATTCGTCGCTCGAACGCCGAAATCATCGTTTTCACAGATGCCGATACCGTCCTCAGGCCAGATTTCATAGAGAAGGTCGTCCGCCCGTTTTCAGACTCGCGTGTCGGCTGCGTAGCAGGACGCCTGGTGTGGAGAAACCCAGGCGAAAGCTCCATCAGTCAAGGGGGCAGCCTCTATTGGCGCTTCGAGAATTTCCTCTGGCGTCTCGAAAGTCGATTGGGATTGCTGGCTTGGGCAAGCGGTGCCTGCATGGCGGTTCGCCGCGATCTGTTCAAGCCCATGGAGCCCCAATACGGCGAGGATTGTGTGGTCCCGCTCGATATAGTTTCTCAAGGGTGTCAGGTTCTGTTCGCCCGCGAAGCAATTGCTTTCGAATACCGGATCGCCGAGCCCAGCGCGGAATTCCGGGCACGGGTGAGAATGACTCTGAGGAGCTTTGCGGGCACGTTGAGCAGGAAGAGCCTGCTCAACCCCTTCACCCATCCCTGGCAGGCGTGGGTCATATATTCGCACAAGGTTTTTCGTTGGCTGACCCCCTACTTTCTGATCCTGGCTTTCACATTGAACCTCCTCTGGTATTCATCGTCCCCTTATCGAGAGCTATTGCTGGCGCAAGCATTCCTCTACTCATTGGCATTGCTGGGGTTGATTTTGGAGCGGAAAGGGAAACGTATCCCGATCGCATCCAGCCTCTATGCCTTCTGCCTTGCCAATGCAGCCATGCTGATTGGCGTTGGTCAGTGGATTCTCGGAAAGCGGATCGTTTGGTATCGCTCACAGGGATAATGGGTCGTCACGGGAGTTCGTCGTCACATTCGGAGAGCCGTAATCGCTGCCGGCAAGGCCCGCGGGACATGGGCCGATCCTTCCACTTTCGCAGTAGATCAGCTTTGCCCGCAGATTCCTAGACTCTGCACTGTAGGCCTTGGTGCGATCCTGATTTCGGCTTTGCATGGCTAGAATCACTTCAGTGGAGTCGTAGAGCGATGGATCTGGAAACCAGCGAGGAAGCAAAACGGCTTCAGGAAGTCTATCGCCTCTACGATCTGAACGCTTCGGTGCGCCAGCGGCGCGCACCTTCGAACCCAGGCAACTGCCGCATTCGACAACAACGCAGCACACAGATTCGTGGAATCCTCGGCGACCACCATCTCATCCCGCTTCGAGACAGCCGTATCCTCGACGTTGGCTGTGGAAACGGCTCCGAGTTGAACCGGCTGCTGCAACTCGGTGCGGTTCCGGAGATGCTTCATGGGGTGGATTTGTTGCCGGATCGGATCGAAGACGCCCGCCGTCGTTACCCTGGAATCCGTTTTTTGCGCGCCAACGCCGAACTGCTGGAGTTCCCGGACGGCACTTTCGATCTGGTGCTGGCCTTCACCGTCTTCAGTTCCATCCTGGAGGACGGGATGGCGCACCGAGTTGCCGCCGAGGTTTGCAGGGTCTTGAAGCCGGGCGGCTCAGTCTTGTGGTATGACCTCCGCTACAACAACCCTCGAAACCGTCACGTCCGAGCTGTCAGCAAGGGCCGAATTGGGGAGCTTTTCGAGGGCTTTGAGTTGGATCTTCGCACCACAACCCTGCTTCCGCCGCTGGCCAGATGCCTGGGTGCCGCCACTCCTGTTCTGTACCCGATGCTGTCCTGGATGCCCTTATTGAGGACTCACTACATTGGGATCTTGTCGAAGAGCTGTTGACAGTGCTGAAACTGTCGTGGGTCAGGGGAACCATGCAATTAGGCTGAGGTGCGGAGCCAATAGGGCAAGCAGCGGGTCGACGAGCATGTGCTCCTAGCGTAGCGAGGCAATGGCTGTGCGCAAATCGTTTCTTTCGTTCGCTCCCCCTTGGATCGGTCAGGAAGAGATTGACGAGGTGGTCAACACTCTTTCATCGGACTGGATCACGACCGGGCCAAAGACTCAGCGGTTTGAGGAGGAATTTGGCGATTTCGTGGGGGCTCCTGCGGCCCTGGCTGTGAGTTCATGCACGGCCGCCCTCCATTTGGCTTTGGCGACCTTGAAGGTTGGAGAAGGCGATGGGGTCATCACGACACCCATGACCTTCTGCTCCACCGCCCATGTTATCGAGCATCTGGGGGCAAGGCCGATCCTGGTGGATGTTGAGCCCGATACTCTGAATATCGACCCTGAGCAAGCCTGTAGCGAGATTCGCAAGCACAAGGCCGCCGCAGGCCCGAATAAGGTTACACGCATCAAGGCATTGCTGCCGGTGCATCTGTACGGACATGCCGCCGAATTGGACTCCCTCCTGCAGCTTTGCGAGGAGCATGGATTGGCCTTGGTCGAAGATGCTGCCCATGCCCTGCCCGCTACCTATAAGGGCCGGTTGGTAGGCTCGTTCAGCGAAAGCAGTTCCTGTCCGATCCTGACTTGCTTTTCTTTCTATGCGACCAAAAACATGACCACAGTCGAGGGAGGAATGCTGGTCGGCCCTTCTGAGCACATTCAGGAAGCCCGCATCTGGAGCATCCACGGTATCAGCCGCGGCGCCTATCAACGCTACTCAGCCCGCGGCTCATGGTTTTACGAAGTCGTTCGGCCCGGATTCAAGTACAACATGCCCGATTTCCAGGCGGCTATCGGCCGGCAGCAATTGCGCAAGCTTCCCAGCTTTCAGCAGCGCCGGCACCGAATCGCTGGCCTGTACAGCCAGGCCTTCTCTGAATTGGAAGAGCTCCAGGTTCCCGTACGCAGACCTGTGGTCGGCCATGCATGGCATATTTACGCTGTCCGACTGAACCTTGATGCTCTCACCCTTTCTCGGGACCAGTTCATCGAAGAGCTGAAACGCCGTAACATTGGATCGAGCGTGCATTTCATCCCCATTCATGTGCAGCCCTACTACCGCGAAAAGTACGGCTTCAGACCCGAGGACTTCCCCGTGGCTCACAGAGAGTATCAGCGCTTGATTTCGTTGCCCATATTCCCGAAGATGACTGACGAGGACGTGTCCGACGTGGTTGCTGCGGTCAGCGAGATAGTCCGCCGGTTCAAAAGATAGAATGGACTCGATGAGTGAAGAGTCTTGGGAAGATCGACAGGCAGCAGCAAGACCGGAGGTAGCGGCAGCCAGAAGGCAATCGGCTTTCTGGACATCAGCGGCGCCCTTTTGGGTCTGATCGTCCTGAGCCCGCTTTTTGTCCTGGCAGCGGTCTTGATCAAGCTGGATTCCAGGGGGCCGATCTTCTACAAGGCGGCAAGAATGGGCCGAAACGGCTCGATCTTTCGTCTCTACAAGTTTCGAAGCATGATCCAAAATGCTGATCGCCAAGTAGCTGTAACCGTCGCCGATGATCCCCGGGTGACAAGAGTGGGCAGGCTCTTGCGAAGGACGAAGATCGACGAATTGCCGCAACTGTACAATGTCCTGAAAAGAGAAATGAGCCTGGTGGGACCTCGACCGGAGGATCCGCGTTTTTTGAAATACTACAACGTAGAGCAGCAACGCCTGTTGAAGGATCGCCCGGGCATTACAAGTGCTGCCTCACTGCTTTACCGGCACGAGGAAGAACTCCTGGAGGGTGCCTGTTGGGAAGAGGCCTATGTGGGGGAAGTCCTCCCCAGAAAACTGGCAATCGAACTCGACTATCTGCGGCACAGAAATGTGTGGCGAGATCTGGCCATCCTCTTGCGGACGGTGCGCGCCCTGTTCCGCTAAGCGCCCTCGCCCGATCTTTTCCCATTTGGCTCTGAGCCGCAGAGCCAAACTGATGAGGTCAGCCATGAGAAAAAGAAATTTGGCCGCAAGGCGACGCTACGAGCGTTTGGTGTATCTTGCCAATCCTTGGCGCAGCTTCACGAGCTGGCCCCAGGCTTTGAGAGACAATCCGGTTTGGGGATGGATCTGGCCGATGGCCGACCCGGTTCGCAATCTCTATTGGCAGCTAAAGAATCTGCGCTATTGGCCCGTTTTCAAATCCGCCAAGCAGAAAGCCGATGCCCCCGACCCCTCATTGCTGGCAGCCCTCAATGAAGAAGGCATCTTTCGGCTGGACAACGCCGTTGGAAAGGCTGATTTGGAGGCTCTTAAGCAACGGGTCCGATACTACTTCCAAAGGAAATACGGCGTCACGGTCCCTGACGATTCAGACGATCTCGCTCTCGGCAGCCTGCCGCACAAGAGGACAAAGGACTACCTCATCGAAGTAGCCGGAAACGATTTCGATCCGGACTGCCCGATCGTGCGCTACCTGACTCAGCCCCGCTTTACCCGGCTGGCAGACGCCTACTTCGGATTTCGCGCCAAGTTGCGCGGTGTGAACGTCTGGCTGAACTTTCCCCAGCGAGGTCCCCAGCGCGACAGCCAGCTTTGGCATCGGGACGGTTCGGATTTTCGAATCTTGAAGATTTTCATCTACCTGACCGAGGTCACTCCCGACCAGGGACCCTTTTGCTACCTGCCGGGAACGCACTTCAGGGCACGGCGCCGG
>JANQFM010000938.1 GCA_028277865.1 Acidobacteriota bacterium | reverse complement strand
CACGTGCCGAAGAGATTGCTGGCCTTCAGGGTTGTCCACGACCACGTCGAGCGAGGCAGGTACCGACGGCGCGCCCTTCCACAGCCAGTCTCGTATCCCCGCAAGATATTGAAAAGCTGCGGCAGCTCGTCCAGTCCCGAGTTGCGCAGGAAGTCGCCCCCGGGAATGACTCGGGGATCTTTTCCGGCATCCA
Organism: Acidobacteriota bacterium; assembly: GCA_028277865.1. Lineage (GTDB taxonomy): Bacteria > Acidobacteriota > UBA6911 > RPQK01 > DATIPO01 > JANQFM01. The sequence goes on along the minus strand of JANQFM010000938.1, from coordinate 2,509 downwards.
GCTTGGTCATGGCCTCTTCCTTGCCCACCAGATCCATCCAGTGCCGGCGGTGCATATCCTGGCCCGAATCCGTATGCATGGTGCGGAACTTCCAGAGGGTGAATGGCCGCCTCATGTAGCCAACCCTCTGCTGCTTGAAAAAAACCGGGCCGGGCGAGGAAACCTTGATGACCAGCATGATCAATCCGAACAAGGGTGCCGTCACGATCAGGCCTGCCAGGGCGCCGGCGATGTCCAGCCCGCGTTTCCAGCTTGGAATGGGCGGGGTCAGGTAAGGCTCAAGCCCGCCTGCCGCTATCGAAAAAGAATCGCCGCCAGGCTCTCCGTTGCCGGAGGCTTGAGTCTCCGGCCTTTCCTCTTGGCGACCCGCAGGCGTCGGGGGTTCCTGGGGCTCGTCCAAGCCGTCGGGCGCTGGATAGCAGTAGATGCTGTACTGGGCCGGCCATCCGTCAGTGGCCGTCTCACGCTTGACCCTTTCTGCCAACACCGAAGCCCCTTGGGCACAGGTCTGGGGCAGGATGACCCCCAACTGGTCCACTTCGAACCAGCCGATTTCATCGCTGAGGCGGATCTTCTCGCTGAGGGCCAAAACCAGCTTGCGCATCCGGCGGACTTGGCTGCGCAAGCCGTTGACTTCGAAGGTGAGCAGCGAAAAACCATGCCCGTTGCGATCGGCCAAGGCTCTTTCGCGCTCCAAAATGCGGCGGAATTGGGGAGGGTTGTAGAGGACGCCGTAATCTGAATCCGCCCTGCTCTTCTCATTCAGGATATTGCGGAACGTCTTCATCGCTTCCCTTCGATGAGTCCCCATCCTGCCCTGGATGCAGGCCCAAACGCCATCAGGGCACCATTCCGGCAACTATTCTGCTGCTCCGATCCGAAGGCGCCCCTGCCGACGGGCGGGAAAAGTGACGCCCGATCTCCACCGCCAGACGGCCCTGCTGGCGTTCGATGGATTTCTGGGCGGCCTCCAGCAGCTGGACGACGCGCAGGCCCGAGTACCCGTCCGTGAGGGGGGATTCGCCCGATTCGATGCAACTCAGGAAGTGCCGGCAGACATTCTGCAGCGCTTCCGTCTGATCGATCTTGGGCGCCAGCAAATCGCCCGTCCTATATTGGATCAACGTGCGGTAGCGGGCTTCGTCCTCAATGACTTCCACTCCCTTGTCCACGACCTTGACCTGCTGGTCTGGCTCCAAGGGATCGTAAATGGCCATCTTGCGGCTGCCGCCGATCAAAGTGCGTCGCAGCTTGACAGGCGACATCCAATTGACGTGGAAGTGGGCCAGCGTCTCGTCCTCGAACCCGACGGTCACGTATGCAATGCTCTGCAAAGAGTACCCGTCCTTGCGGAAAGGCGATGCGCCGACTGCCGAAACGCTGACCGGCTCCTTGTCGATCAAATAATCCATGATGGAAAAATCGTGGGGCGCCAAATCCCACAGGACGTTCAGGTCTTGCTGGAAAAGGCCCAGGTTGATGCGCACCGAATCGTAGTAGTAGATCTCGCCCAGTTGCTTGGACTGGATGATCTGGCGCAGCTTTCGGATTGCTCCGGTGTAGATGAATGTGTGGTCGACCATCAGGACGCGCTCTTTCTCCTCGGCCAGACGGATCAAGTGGCGCGCCTCTTGCGAGGAAGCGGTCATGGGCTTTTCGACCAGCACGTGCTTGCCCGAGGCAAGAGCCTGCTCAGCCAGCCGGTAATGCGTCGATATGGGGGTGGCAATGGCTACAGCATCGATGTCGTCCCGTTCGAGAAGCTCGTCGGCAGTCTCCAGCACGTCGATGGTCGGGTAAAGATGCCGCACCTTTTCGCGCCGCGAAGCGTCCAGGTCGGCCACGGCCACCAAACGGCAGCCGCCGCACTTGGAAAAGTTGCGGACCAGATTGGGACCCCAGTAACCGAATCCGATGACACTCACTCGTAACATGGTTTCGCTGTCCCCCTGGTTTCAAGTCGTGCCTGCACTGCTCATTTGCTTGCTCATCAGTCCCGGATTCACTGCTTGAGACTCAACTCCAACCCGGCAAAATGCCGTTGCCCAGCCCTGCCGGACAGCAGCCATGAACGCTTCGCGCCCGTCGCTTACACCCCACTTTCGCAAAATGGGAGCGGGCACCCCGCGACCAAGCCCGTGCAATCCCCGTCACTGTAACAGCCCCCCGGCATGGCGTCGCGACATTTCTTTGGCATTGTGCGACTTTTTTTTGGAGCGAGACGCCATTTCTTTAAAAACTTGTCGTTTCTATCCGACTACAGCCATAAAGACATGAATTCAGGTTCCTCCATCCGAGGCAATCAGAACAGGGCGGAACTTAAACGCTAGCCTCTGATTTGAATTCCAATATCCTTTTTAATCGATTCGCCCGATTCCCTGCAAAAATCGTCGCCTGCCATCCCCTTCTCTACATCTTTTCGGCTGAAACACCCCGGAGTTTAAGTCGTGCAGCCTCACTTGCTCCCAACATAAATTCTGCGACATATTGCACTGGGCCTCTGACTTCC
>JANQFM010000918.1 GCA_028277865.1 Acidobacteriota bacterium | reverse complement strand
CTCGGCCCGCGACGAGCAGCCCAACCTGGGCTACAAGCCCCGCTACAAAGAAGGCTACTTCCCTGTCCCTCCCATGGACAGCCTGCAGGACATCCGCACCGAGATGATGCTGCTCCTGCAGCAGATGGGAGTTGAAATCGAGGTCCATCACCACGAAGTGGCCAGTGGGGGCCAGTGCGAGATTGACATGCGCTTCGACAAGCTGCTGGAGATGGGCGACAACCTGCTCAAATTCAAGTACGTGGTCAAGAATGTGGCCCGCCGCCATGACAAGACGGCCACTCTCATGCCCAAGCCGATATTCGGCGACAACGGTTCCGGGATGCACGTTCACATGAGCCTCTGGAAAGAGGGCAAGAACCTCTTCTACCAAGGCGGGACCTACGCCGACTTGAGCCGGACAGCGGTTTACTTCATCGGAGGGCTGCTCAAGCACGCTGCCGCCCTGCTGGCTTTTTGCGCACCCACCACCAACTCTTACCGCCGCCTGGTCCCGGGCTACGAAGCACCCATCAACTTGATCTACTCCCAGCGCAACCGCAGTGCCTGCGTGCGCATTCCGGCCTACTCGCGCAGCGAAAATTCCAAGCGCATCGAGTTCCGTTCGCCCGATCCTTCCGCCAACGGTTACCTGGCATTTTCAGCCATGCTGATGGCCGGGCTGGACGGCATTCAGAACAAAATCACTCCGCCTGATCCAATGGACAAGGATCTTTACGACCTGGAACCGGAGTATTTGGCTGAGGTCGCATCAGTGCCGGGGAGCCTGGCCCAAGTCCTGGACGCCTTGGAGCAGGATCATGAGTTCCTGCTGCGGGGCGACGTTTTCACACGCGACGTAATCGAAACCTGGATCGACTACAAGCGAGCTCACGATGTGGACGCCATGCGCCTGCGCCCCCACCCTTACGAGTTCGCCCTCTACTACGACATCTGACCAGGTTGGCCACAAAGTCGCAGAGTGCACAGAGCAGGGAGAGGAAAGAGAATGAACCGAAAACCTCCGCGCTTTCTGTGACTCTGTGGCTCATCCGTGAGATCCTTGTCTCGAAATGCAGGCCCGCGACCTTTTTCTTTCCCCGAAGGTTTCTGAGGAGCAGGCGCAGGCATTTTTGTCCGGCTTTGGCTTTCGAGACCCGCAACGCGCCGACGGCCTTTTCCGGGAGTTGGCCGAGGCTACGGCAATCCCCGAGCGCTTGGCCGATCTGGCGCCGCCACTGCTGGAGGCCGCAGCGGATTCAGCCGACCCGGATGCCATGCTGGGACGTTTGCAGGGGCTTTTCTTGTCCCTTCCCAATCCCCGCAACCTCATTTCCTTCCTGCTGGAAGACCGTCAGGCTTTGGTCAGCCTCGCGCAGTTGCTGAGCGCCTCCAACTTCATCGCCCAGACTTTGGTGCGCAACCCCGAGTATGCCTATTGGCTGCTCGACCCGCGCTCCCTGGATCCGCTTGCTGCCTCGCAATCCTTGCTGGAAGAAGCATTGCAATCAGTGCGCCCTTTCCATGACCAGAAGGCCGCACTCGGATCACTGCGGCGCTTCCGGAGGCGGGCCAGCCTGCGCATCGCTGCTCAGGATGTGCTGCGATTGGCCGACCTGCCGCAGATCACCGCTCAGATTTCACAATTGGCAGAAGCCGTCCTGCAGGTGGCCTTTCAATTGCTTTCCGGCGAATTCCCTGCCCCCGGCCCCAGGTTGGCAGTCCTGGCCATGGGCAAACTGGGCGGTTCGGAATTAAATTTCAGCTCCGATATCGACTTGGTCTACGCTTACGCAGACCAAGAGGCGCCCGATTCCATGGTTCGCTTTGCCCGCGACTACACCGAAGCGCTCGGCGAGCACAGCGAAGAAGGCCGGCTTTATCGGGTCGACCTGCGCTTGCGGCCCATGGGGCGCAGCGGAGAGATCGCCTATTCGCTGAGCGCCTTTCGGACCTACTTCGAAACCTGGGCTGATACGACCGACCGTCTGGCCTACCTGAAGTGCCGTTGTGTAGCCGGGGACGCCGTTCTGGGCGGTGAATTCGAAAGGCTGGCCCGCGAGTTCGTCTTCCGCAAATATGCCGACCTGGCAGCTGTCGAAGAGGTACGCTGGCTCAAGCGACGCACCGACCTCAAGCTGCGTACCCGCGGCGAACTGAAGTCGAATGTCAAGTTGGGCTTCGGAGGTATCCGTGAAATCGAGTTTTTCGCCCAGGCCTTCCAGATGCTCTACGGAGCGTCCCACCCCGAGCTGCGCACCCCCAACACATTGAAGGCTTTGGCTGTGCTGGTCGATCGAGGCATGATCCCCCTGGCCGACTTCCGCCAGTTGCAGCAGGCCTATGCCTTCTTGCGCAGCCTGGAGCACAAGCTGCAGTTGGCCGAAGACCAACAGACCCATACCCTTCCCAGCAATCCGGAAGAATTGGCCAAGCTGGGCATCGTCATGGGGCTGGCGCCCGGCCGGCAGGCTGTTGAGGCGGCCGACGGGGCCATGCCCTCTGCGGCGGCGGCCTTGGATTCGAAGTTGGAGCGCCACAGCGCCAACGTGCGGCGCATTTTCGAAGCGCTGTTCGAAGACAAGCGCTTGCCGGACGGGTTCGAAGAGTTGTTGCTCAACCCCTCCTTGAGGGGCAAAAAGGGCGTTCAGTGGCTGGCCTCGCAGGGAGTCCCTCAAGCCGAAGAGATCCACCAGGGGCTGCAGATGCTGGCCTCGGCACCGGCCTTTCCCACCTCGCCTTCCCGTCTCCTCAACCTTCTTTCCAACCTGGCGCCCCGCCTCATCGCCGCAGCCAATCGCATTCCTCAACCGTCCCGGCTCTTTAGCCGCCTGGATCGGTTGGCCGAATCAGTGGGCTCTCCTGCCGGCCTCTACCAAGGATTGGTGGAGGATCCCACCTTCGCCAAGCGGCTCTTCCAGCTCCTGTCCTGCGGCGAGTTTCTCTCAGAGATCCTGATTGCCAACTCCCAGCTGCTGGACGCACTGGCCCGCCTGCCGGAACCCATGCCCGACGGCAAGCGGGATTTTTTCGAGGATCTCTCGGCAGATCAGCGCCAAGACTTCGATCAGCTTCGCCTCCGCAAGCGCCAGCAGGAGTTCAAGGTTGCCTCCGCAGAACTGTCGGGTGAGTGGACGACCTTCGAGTGCTGTCAGCAGCTTTCCCGATTGGCTGATGCTTGCCTTACTTGGGCGGTCGAGGAATTGCTGCGCCGCAATCCTGCCTGGAAATCCGGCTCGTTTCTCATCCTGGCCCTGGGCAAGCTGGGAGGCTCAGAATTGACCTACCACTCCGATTTGGACTTGGTGATGCTTTTCGACGATGAACCGAATTCCCCTTGTTCTGAAGCAGATTATATCCAATTGGCCAAGTATCTGCGTGAAGCGCTGCAGGAGCTGACCGAAGCCGGGCGCGCCTACCAGATCGACTTCAGGCTGCGCCCGGAGGGGCGGCATGGCTCGCTGGCCATTTCGGTGCGAGCGTTTCAGCGTTACTTCGCGCAGCGCCTGCAAGCCTGGGAACGCCTGGCTTACGTCAAAGCCCGTCCTGTCGTCCGGCATGGCTGCGTCAATCCGCTCGATTCCCTGCTCTGGCAGCAGAGGCTCTCAGAACCTGATGTGCAGGAACTGGCTCGGCTGCGCCGACGCAAGGAGGAGGAGTTGAGCGGCGAAGGCCGACCCGATGCCCACAATTTCAAAGTTGGCAGAGGTGGGCTGATGGACATTCAGTTCATCATCCAACACTTGCAGATCCAGCATCGCATCGCCGCGACGCCGACTCTGCAAGCCCTGGCCCAGCTCGAAGACGGCGAACTGCTGGGCTGCAACTCCAGCCAAGCCCTGCGCAGCGGCTTTGATTTTCTGATGCGCTTGGAATCGATGCAGCGCCTGGCTGAGGATCGCTCACCCGATTCCCTGCCCAGCGATCCCCTTCGGCTCTCTTTTCTGGCTGATCTGATGGGCTGCCCTTCCGGCGAGGAGCTCTTGCGAGGTTATCAGGAGGTCACGTCCGACGTCCGGCGCATCTACGACCGGTTTTTCAGTAGCGGAACCTGAAGACAGGCTCCTTAAGGTGAAGAAGCAAAGAACTTGTAGCTCAGATCCCCTACCTACACAATGTCCCGCTCTCCCGTGCGGATGTTGTAGCCCTCTTCGACAGGCATGACGAAGACGCGCCCGTCGCCGATCTCGCCGCTGCGGGCGGCTTCCATGATGGTGCGGATGGCTTCAGGGACCAAATCGTCGGGAAGCACGACCTCAACCTTAATCTTGGGCAGCAAGGTCACCTTGTATTCCTGGCCGCGGTAAATGGCCGTATGGCCTTTTTGACGTCCGTGGCCTCGCACTTCGGTGATGGTCATCCCCGAGATGTTGAGTTCGGTCAAAGCGTCTTTGACCTCTTCAACCTTGCTGGGCCGGATGATTGCCATAATGAGCTTCATGATGTCCCCTTGCCGATGGCTTTGACAATTCGATTGGCTAGCTGCCCGCGCCGTTGCGGGCTGAGCTGGCGGCCTTTGTGGCTGAGATAGAATACATCCACCGCCCGAGAGCCCTCGGTCGAGATGAGCAGCAGCTCGATCTCGCAGTCCAGGGCGGCGATCTGGCGGCCGATGCGGTAGAGCAATCCGATGGAATCCGGCGCCACCACTTCCAGGATTGAGTAGTGCTGCGAGTCTTCCTCGCCAAAGTAAGCGACCGGCTCCACGATCTGAGGCAAGTCGGGGAGCAAGGGGCTGCCTTCCTTGCGTTCCAGCAGGTCGGCGATGTCAACCCGATCCTCAATCACATCGTGGAGCAATTTGCAGAAACCGTCTGCTTCCTGGGTATTCTTGCGAAAAGTCTGCCGGGCGTCGGTGAACTGGAACAGGTCAAGGACCAGGCCTTGGGCATTCGAAAACCCCCAGCCCCGCAGGATATTCATGTCCATGTAGGTCAAAC
>JANQFM010000886.1 GCA_028277865.1 Acidobacteriota bacterium | reverse complement strand
GGCGTCAGCGAAAAGAGGTGGGTACATTGGGGTCGGGCAATCATTACCTGGAAGTCCAGAGAGTGGACGAGATCTATGATGAGGCAATCGCTCGGATCTTCGGCATCCGTCAGGGCGGCCTGATCGTGAGCATTCACTGCGGATCGCGCGGCCTGGGGCACCAGATCGGCACCGATTACCTGAGAAGCATGGCCATCGCTGCCGCCGAGTACGGCATCGACCTGCCCGACCGCGAACTGGCCTGCGCCCCCATCCGCTCTGAGCTGGGGCGGCAATACCTGGGTGCCATGCGGGCGGGGATCAACTGCGCCCTGGCCAACCGCCAAGTGCTCACCCACCTGGCCCGCCAGGCTTTCCGCCAAGTGATCCCCGAGGCCCGTTTGCGGCTGCTTTACGACGTTTCGCACAACACCTGCAAGGAAGAGGAGTGCCGCATCAACGGCACCAGCAAAAAGCTTTTCGTCCACCGCAAGGGCGCCACCCGTTCCTTCGGCCCCGCCGACCCTGAAGTGCAAGCCCTCTACGGAAGCGATCGCGTGGGGCAGCCTGTCCTGATCGGGGGATCGATGGGAACCTCTTCCTACATCCTGTCGGGGACAGACCGCAGCATGCAGGCCGCATTCGGTTCGGCCTGCCACGGAGCGGGCCGCCGCATGAGCCGCCACAAGGCCCTCAAGCGGTGGCGGGGCAGCGATGTGGTCGACGAATTGGGCAGCAAAGGCATCCTGATCCGCGCCCGTTCCCTGCGCGGAGTGGCCGAAGAAGCCCCGGGCGCCTACAAGGACGTCACCGCCGTTGTCGAGGCCGCCCAAGCCGCCGGACTGGCCGACAAAGTCGCCCGACTGGTGCCGGTCATCTGCGTGAAGGGGTAGTCTTAGTTCGCAGTTCGCAGTTCGCAGTTCGCAGGCAAAAAGTGTTGCCCGGTCTAAGGTCCGCAATCCGGGGCCGGGTGCATGCTTGTCGGCTCAGGCAGAGGGAAGGAAAAGGTCGGCGGGCAGCTTGGTATACTACGGCTCCATGCCGGTACGACTGCGATTCGCACCCAGCCCCACCGGGCATCTGCACCTCGGAAACGTGCGCACGGCCCTTTACAACTGGCTGTACGCCCGCAATAAGGGCGGCGTATTTGTCTTGCGGATTGAAGATACGGACGCCGAACGCTCCCAACGCCGCTATGAAAACCAGCTGTTGAACGATCTGCGCTGGCTGGGCCTGGACTGGGATGAAGGGCCGGATGTGAATGGGCCTCATGGCCCCTATCGCCAGAGCGACCGCTCTTCCCTTTACCGGCACTTCGCCGAACGCCTCCTTGCCGAGGGCAAGGCTTACCGCTGCTTCTGCCCCCCCGCCCTGCTGGAGGAGGACCGCAGGCAACAGATGGCCGCTGGCCAGCAGCCGCACTACCTGGGGCGCTGCCGCGACCTCTCTCCCGGCACAGTCAGCCGGCGCCTGCAAGCCGGAGAGGCGTCCACCGTCCGGCTGCGCGTCCGCAAGGGCGACGTGGGCTTTGAGGATGAGGTCTTCGGTCCCATCTCGGTGGACTGCAGCACCATCGGTGATTTCATCCTGCTGCGTTCCGACGGCTCTGCCCAGTACAACTTCGCTGTCGTGGTCGACGATACCCAGATGCGGATCAGCCACGTAGTGCGCGGCGAAGGCCACATCTCCAACACCCACCGCCAGATCCTCATCTACGAGTCACTGGGGCTCGATCCACCCCATTTCGCTCACCTCTCCACCATCCTGGGCAAGGACGGCAGCAAACTGAGCAAGCGTCACGGCGCAACTTCGCTGGACGCCTTCCGCAGCCAGGGCTACCTGCCGCAGGCCCTGCTCAACTACCTGGCCTTGCTGGGCTGGTCTGGACTGGAGGAGGGGAAGGAGATCTTTCAGCCAGCCGAACTGGTCCAGGCTTTCAGCTTCCAGCGGGTCAACCGGAGCCCGGCCACCTTTGATCTGGACAAGCTCAATTGGATCAACCGCAGTCACCTCAAGCTGCTCGAACCGGATCGGCTGGCCCAGCTGATCCATCCTTACCTCAGAGAGGCGGGCTGGCTGCCCTCCCATTTGGACCAGGCGACCGGCGAGTGGCTGGCCCAGCTGGCAGGCGCCATCCTCAAGTACCTGGACCGTCTGGACCAGTCGGCGGAGCAATGCCGGGTCATCTTCGATTTCGTGCCTGGTCGGGATCTTCAGCAGCAGGAGGTGGCCCAGATCCTGGCTGAAGAGGGTGCCTGGGAGGTCATCGGGAACCTCGGCAAGGAACTGGCTGCAAGCGGAGAGCTGCAGCTGGAGGATTACAAGCAGGCCATTCAGGCGGTCAAGAAGACCAGCGGCAAGAAGGGCAAGCACCTTTTTCATCCCATTCGGGTGGCCTTGACGGGGCGGGCTTCGGGCCTGGAATTGGACAAGCTGGTGCCGATTCTGGAAGCCGGCAAGGGCCTGGATCTTCCCGTTTCAGTGTTGGGCGTCCGGGAACGGGTTCGGGCTGTGCTGGAAACGAAGGAGACCGGAAACCGGTGACCGGGAAACCGGCAGAGAGGTGTTCGGACGATGAATGGCGGGTTTCAGATTCTTTCTGCCGGTCACCGGTTTCCGGTTTCCGGTCTCCGGTTCTAAGCATGAGGGTTTACGGGATTAATCCGGTGTTGGAAGCTCTGCGCTCACAAGCGGATCAGGTGGAGCATCTGCTGGTGACGCGGGGGAAGTCCGGTCCGCGCCTCAATGAGGCGATTGAACTGGCCCGCAAGCAGGGCATCAGGGTGCGCTTCGAGGCCGCTCGGGTGCTTGCCAAACAGGCAGGAACCAAGCGCCACCAGGATGTACTGGCCGTCCTCTCGGAGACCCCGTTTGCGAACTTGGAGGAGATCCTGCAAACGGAGCCCCGCTTGCTCTTGGCCGTGGACAGCGTGGAAGACCCCCGCAACCTGGGCGCCGTGCTGCGCACCGCCGAAGCCGCCGGCGTCGAGGGCGTCCTGCTGCCGCAGCGGCGTTCCAGCGGGATCACTTCGACCGTGGTCAAGGCCAGCGCCGGAGCGGCCCTGCATTTGAAAATCGCTCAGGTCGGCAATCTGGCAAGAGCCTTGCAACGCCTCAAGAGAGCAGGGATCTGGACGGCGGGACTGGACATGTCGGGCCACGACCGTCCCGACAGCCTGGACACCTCTTTGCCTTTGGCCGTGGTGGTCGGAGGCGAGCACCGCGGACTGCGCCCCGTCGTCCGGCGTCAGTGCGACTTTCTGATTTCGCTTCCCATGCAGGGCCGTGTCAACTCCCTCAATCTTTCCGTGGCAGCGGGGGTCTTGCTCTACCAGGTCGTCCTGCAGAGGTCTCGCGCCAACACGCCAAGCTTGCCAAGAAAGGAAGAATAGACTTGGCGGTCTTTGCGTCTTGGCGCGAGACCCATTCCCTCTTCACCCTCTCCGCGTCTCTGCGCCTCTGCGTGAAATCCTCCCCTTGCAATGCCCCGCCCCGAGACGGCATACTAACAACCCACCGCTTATGGAGGTGCAATAGACGATGCGAGGAGGACGGCAGACGGCCGGATCGACCGGCTGCTTGATGGTACGCCGTTCGGCAACATTGCTGAAAGGGCGGTTAGCTCAGTTGGTTAGAGCGTCTGCTTGACGTGCAGAAGGTCACAGGTTCGAATCCTGTACCGCCCACCATCCTCCCGGGTCGTCTCAACCGCGTGCGGCGGCGCCTCCGGCTTCCCCGGACTCATCCAGCCGCAGATTGCAGGCCCGGTTACTCTGAATCGCAAAGCAAAGAAAGCAAAGGCCCAGGCCATGCCATTCACCAAGTATTTCGAACACAGACAGTGCGAAAAGGATATTTACCGTCTATGGGAGGAATCGGGCGCTTTCCGGGCCAACGCCGACTCGGGCCGGCCTCCCTTTACCATTTCGATGCCCCCGCCCAACGCCACCGGTACCTTGCATATGGGGCATGCCATCGGCAAGGCGGTGGAAGACCTCATGATCCGCTGGCGACGCATGAGCGGCGACGAAGCCCTCTGGGTGCCCGGCACCGACCACGCCGCCATCGCTACCGAGAGCGTGGTCATCCGACGCTTGCAGGCGGAAGGGATGAAGGATCCCCGCAGCGAGTTGGGGCGCGAGGAATTGGTGTCGCGCATCGCCGACTTTGTGACCGAGTCCCGTTCCAGCATCCGGTCCCAGATCCGAGCCCTGGGAGCCAGTTGCGACTGGACGCGCGAACGCTACACCATGGAGCCGGCGCTGAACCGCTGCGTCAACTCCGTCTTCGCCCGCATGTTCCGCGACGGGCTCATCTACCGGGGCATGCGCATCGTCAACTGGGATCCAGCCCTGCAGACCACCGTCTCGGACGACGAGATCTACTACAAGGACCGCCAGGCCGAGTTTTACACCATGCGCTACGGGCCTTTTCTGGTGGGCACCAGCCGTCCGGAGAGCAAACTGGGGGATACGGCGGTGGCTGTCCATCCGGAGGACGAACGCTGGAGGGAGCACATCGGCAAGACCTATGAAGTGGCCTGGCCCAAGGGCCCCACCATCACCGTTCGGGTGGTGGGGGATCGGCACGTCGATCCCGAGACGGGCACCGGCGCATTGGGCGTCACACCTGCCCACAGCCAGATCGATTTCGAAATCGCCCAGCAGCACCACCTTCCCCTCATCCAGGTGATCGATGAGCAGGGACGCATGACCAAAGCAGCCGGCCCTTACGCGGGCATGACCGTCCTGCAGTGCCGCAAGGCCTTTGTGGCCGACCTGCAGGAGGCGGGGCTGATGGAGAAGGTCGAGTCCTACGTGCAGCCCATCTCGCTTTGCTACCGTTCCAAGCAGCCCATCGAGCCCCTGCCCAAGAAACAGTGGTTCATCGACGTCAACAAGCCCGCCGTGCTGTGGGAGGGCAAGCGGCAGTCGTTGCGCCAGGTGATGCGCTCGGTAGTGGAAAGCGGCCAGATCCGGCTGCTGCCCGAACACGAGGAGAAGACTTACTTCCACTGGATCGACAACCTGCGCGATTGGTGCATTTCACGGCAGATCTGGTGGGGTCACCGGGTTCCGGTCTGGTACCGGGGCGCAAAGGTGTCCGACGGCAATGTGGACCAGGCCGAAGAAACCTATGTGGGGCACCGCAAGCCCGAAGGGCCGGGATGGGTGCAGGATCCGGACACTTTGGATACCTGGTTTTCCTCCGCCCTGTGGACTTGGAGCACCTTGGCCGATCCTCAAGCGGCCCTGGACGAAGAGCTGGACCTGGATCAGATTCTGGAACGCAGCCCCGACTTCCAGCGCTTCCATCCCACCGCCGTGATGGAGACCGCCTATGACATCCTCTTCTTCTGGGTGGCGCGGATGATCCTCATGACCACCTACTCCACAGGGCAGATTCCCTTCCACACCGTCTACCTGCACGGGCTGATCCTGGACCGCGACGGCGAGAAGATGAGCAAGTCCAAGCCCGAGACCTGCATCGACCCTCTGGATACCATTGAGGAGTACGGCGCCGACGCGCTGCGCCTGGCCATGGTGCTGGGCAACTCGGCCGGCACCGACCTCAAGCTGGGGCAGGACAAGATCGTGGCCTGCAAGCGGCTCATCAACAAGATCTGGAACGCCTCCAAGCTGGTGGAGCGGACTTCGGAAGGCAGGCAAGACGTGGAGCTGAGCCGGGAGGGGGTCGGCCATCCGCTCAACCAATGGATGCTGACCCGCCGCAATGCCCTGGTCCAACTGGTGGATCGCCGCATGCAGGCCTTCGCCTTCGGGGATGCTGCCGAGCAGGTCCGATCCTCGTTTTGGGGCGAGTTCTGCGATTTCTACCTGGAAGCCATCAAAGTCGAAGAGCTTTCGAAGCTGCCCGAAACGGTGGCTGTGGCAAGCCGCACACTGGACGATTACCTGAAGCTGTTCCACCCCTTTATGCCTTTTTTGACCGAACAGGTGTGGGGCAATTTGAAGCGCCCCGGTATGATCATCCGCGCCGACTGGCCGCGGGTCGACACGGCCTTGGACTGGCCCCAGGACGCCAATGCCGTCCAGGCGGTGGTGCGGGCTGTGGCAGCCGTGCGCAGCATGCGCGTCGAGCAGGGGATCGATCCCGGTTCGCCGGTCAACCTGCGCCTGGAGCCGCGCCTGAACCCGTCCATTTTCGAATCTTGCCGAGCGGTGATCGAGAAACTGGCCCGCACCAGCCAACTGGAGATCACGGATGGCCAGCCCGGCGAGCCTGATGAGAAGGCATCAGTGGCGGTGGACGAAGCCTGGCGCATCAGCCTGAGCATGAGCGCTGCCGACTTGGAAGCTGAACGCCTGCGTCTGGCCAAGCAGCTGGAAGGAGGCCGAAAGCGCCTCCAGTCGCTGCAGTCGCGCCTGGAAAATCCCGGCTTCCTCAACAACGCCCCTGCTCAAACCGTCGAGGCCGCCCGGGCCGACGCCGCCAAGCTGCAAGCCACCTTGGAGGAGATCCAAGGACGGCTGGATTCTTTGGGTTGACCTGGATTCCTCACGGCTTGCCAACTGGGGAACCGCAAGCCACGTCCTGGCTGCCTTGCGCTCCCTCGGTCTGCTCAGTGTGCGGAGAGGCAGCCGAAGGGGGCTGGACTGTGACCCCTTGGCACGCTTTGCGTCTTGGCGCGAAACCCGTTCCCCAGCCTTGATCTTTTCAGCCTCTTCGTGAATCATTGCTCCCAGGCGACCACTGAGAGGGAAACCTGCTGAACGGGGTATTTGATGGCCGTACCGCACCTGGAATGGAAAGACTCGCTGGGGACGCTTCAAAGCTATGAGATCAGCTCGGATCAGGTTCTGATCGGACGCAAATCCGATTCGGACGTGGTCCTGCCCAACCCCTACATCTCCCGCCATCACGCCAAGATCGTCCAGGACGGAGACCGATTCTGGCTGGCCGATCTGGGCAGCACCCATGGCACCTACCTCAACGGCCAGCGCATCGAACGCGAAACGCTCAGGTCGGGGGACCGGATCGGAGTCGGGCGCGACCAGGTCGAGATCACTTTCCGGAGCGGAGAGCTCTCTTCGGTAAGTCGCGACGAAGAGGCTTCAGAGGCCATGCAGACGGCCTTCCTTAACCTGACGGCCATGATGCCCCTGGAGACGACCGAAAAGTCGGAGCTGGAGAAGATCTCCTTGCTGCTCGACTTCCAGTACCAGTGGGGCCAGCAGTTTTCGGGCGACGCCATGTTCCACCAGATCCTCTCCAGCGCCCTGACCATCAGCGGCGCCGAAAGAGGCTTCATCCTGCGCCGCAAAGACAAGGAGTACGAGTACGCCCGCGGGCTGGACTCCAACATGAAGACCCTTTCCGAGGCCGAGTTCAGCACCAGCCAGACGATCATCAATCAGGCTGCCGAAGGTGAGCCGGTCTTCATGACCGAGGGCATTTCAGGAGAGTTCGCCCAGCAGGAGAGCATCGTTGCCATGAACCTGCGGGCCGTGGCCTGCCTGCCTCTCAAAGGCATCGCTTCCGACCAGGCAGCGCCCGAGGTGCTGGGGATCCTTTACCTGGACAGCACCAAGACCATGCACGCCCTTTCGGGACTGGACCAGAAAATCCTCGACAAGCTGGCCATTGAGGCGGGCAACGTGATGGAAAAGCTGGACATGCTCAGAGGGCTGCAGGAGCGCCAAGTGCTGGAGCAGGAATTGGCCCTGGCGCGGGAGACCCAGGTCAACCTGCTGCCTCAGGAGGTTCCCCACTTCGAGGGATTCCTGATCCGCGCCTTCAGCCGGCCCACCCGACATGTGGGAGGGGATTTTTATGACTTCATCCACCTCAAAAACGGCGATCTGGCTGGAATTCTGGCCGACGTTTCGGGCAAGGGCATTTCGGCCTCGCTGCTCAGCTCTTCGCTTCAGGGAGCCCTGCACATGCAGTTGCGCTCCGACACCCATCCGGAGGCCGTCCTCAACGAACTCAACAATTATGTCTGCGAGCGCTCTCAGCCCAACCGCTTTGTGACCCTCTTTTTCTTCACCCTCGACCCTGAGGGCAAGGGAGCCTTCATCAGCGCCGGGCACAACCCGTCCTACCTTTACAGGGCCGGCAGCGGCCAAGTCGAGGAGTTGGGTTCAGCCGGGTTGATTCTGGGCGCCTTCGACTTTGCCACCTACGAATCCAACCCCATGCAGCTGGAGCCCGGCGACATCCTTTTGGTCTACTCGGACGGCCTGACCGAGGCCGCCAACCCCGAGGAAGAGCTTTTCGGCGAGGAAAACCTCATCCGACTGATCCGTCGGCACGGCGGCGGCGGTGCCGAGTTGCTGGAAGAAAAGATCTTCGAGGCCCTGGACAAATTCACCCGGGGAATGGACCAGACCGACGACATCACCTTCATGCTCATCGAGCGCAGCGGCACCTGAACAGGAAAGAGAAAGCCGCAGAGACCCTGAGTGCACAAAAGAAAAGGGTAGTTCTCCTCAGGACTCTTTGTCCTCAGTGTCTCTGTGGCATCTCTCTTAGCCGCCGATGTTAATCGTCATCGTCGTCGTCATCGTCATCGTCATCGTCCGCCTCTGCTTGCCGAACTGCCTTGCCGGCATTGACCCGCCCGTCGGCGAAAATCGGATCGAAGCCGGGCGCGCCCAGGTCATCGGCGGTTGCCCTCAATAGCGCTTCCAGAGAAGCGCCGCTGATGTCTCCACCGTCGTCATCATCATCGTCCTGACGGACCTTGGCTTCGGCCAAGGCGGCGATGCCCGCGGCGATGGGCGAGGCAAAGCTGGTGCCGAGTGAAAAGCGGTAGAAATTGTTCGAGGTCGCGCAAATCGGGATGGTGATGCTCTGGCTGGAGCAGACCGAGACGATCAGCGATTGAATCACCGGGTTGAGGGGGCATCCCGGCAAGGGTGCTGCCGGATTGGGAAAATCCCCGCCAGGAGCAGCGACATCGGCTCCGGTCAGGCCGAAATTGGAGAAACCGGCCAGATTGTCGACGATGTCCGTTGCCGAAACCGAGACAACATTGTTGAGCTGCGAAGGGACCGAAATCAGGCCGGTGCCATCGAGGTTGAGCCCATTGTTGCCGGCTGAGGCGACGACCAGAACGCCCCGGCTTGCTGCGAAATCGACAGCGGCCTGCTGAGCGGCGATCAGGGGCTGGAAGATTGGCGAATTCGGGATCAAGGCACCCAGGCTCATGTTGATCACCTCGACGCCCGGAATCTGCGCAGCAGCCACGATTGCGGCATTTATACCGCTGAACGGACCAGAGCCCAAACAGCTCAGGGCCTTGAGCCCGACGACAGTTGAGTTGGGGGCTACGCCGACAATGCCGATGCCGTTGGCCACGATCTGGCCGGAAACGAAGGAGCCGTGGAAATCAAAGTCCACAAAGCTGGTCTGATCAGGAACGAAATCGTCACAAATGGTGGGCGTGGGAAGAAAGCTGGCGCTGTTGGCCGTATCGATCTTTCCAACCAGATCCTGGTGAAGGGGATCGACACCGGTGTCGATGACCGCCACTTTGACGCCGGGGTCTCCGAACAGGGCGCCTCCGTCATCGTCGTCATCATCACTGCCGAACCAGGCTTGCTCGACGTTGATCCGGTCCAGCGACCACTGACAAGCGCCGAAAAAGGCGTCGTCCTTCGGATTGGGCGGCGGCGGAGCATCATCGTCGTCGAGCGCCTGGAGGATGTCGTCCGGACCCAGGCTGGAGGGGATCCACTGCACGAGGTAATCGCGTGTGCAGCGCTTGATGCCGCTGTAGCCTTCGATGTTGTCGGCAAATGAAGGATCCTCGGAATAGGCCGTCGCCATATTCAGCTCGGGAATGGCCCTCACCAGCTGCCCGCCCGAATCGGCAATCATCGATTCCAACCCGTTGGGCAACGTGCCTTCCGCTTCGATCACAAACACATTGGTTGCTTCGAAATCCTGAGCCGCAGCCCATCCCGCCAACGACAAGGATAAACAGGCTGCCAAAATCAATCGCGGTAAA
>JANQFM010000598.1 GCA_028277865.1 Acidobacteriota bacterium | reverse complement strand
CGGCTGAATCGGAACTTGGCGCCCAAATCGAGGCTTGGGACGCTGCCCAGGCAGAACTCTCCCGCCAGGCCGTTCGAAGTCAGCGAGTTCCAGCCGCTGCCGACAGAGACACGTCCGCTCGGCTCTCCCTGCTGCCATTTCAGCTGAGCCTTCAGCTCCAGGTCCTCGATGCGGGTTTGGGTGGAAGGCACCTGCAGCTCAAACTCGGGAATCTTCAGGAATCCATCGATTTCCACTTGGGGCGGAGAGGTCAAGGAGGCAAGGTGCGCACCGGCCTCGAACTCAATGAGAGAGCCCTCTTGGGACAGGGGCCGACTGATGCGGATCGTCCGTTGCCTGAAGTCTGCCACCACCGGAAGGGGCTCGTCCGTCCGAAACAGGATCGACTCAAGGCTGTCGGGTGTTTCTGAGAGCGAGGCTTGCAAGCTGAGCTTGGAATCGAACCTGTGAGCTGGGCCGGCAGAGGCATTCCCCCCTTGCAGAGTCATCGCCAGACGGGCCAGATCGGCATTGAGCCAGGTTTGGCCGACGCCTTCGCGCCGCCCTTGGGCCGACAGTCCCAAAAGCTCGGAACGCCATTCGAAATCCGCCTGGGAACCCTCCCGATCGAGATTGAAGGAGGTCGCGATTCGGCGGACCCGCCCACTGGAGCGGTCCTCCAGTTTCAAGGATATTTCGTCCAGATCGGCTTGCATGGCGATCGTGGTGCTTTCGCAGGCGGATTGCAGGACGGTCGCCGCCTGCAATCGGCCCGCCGTCAGATGAGCGCCCTCAATCGTTGCCGCCAGATCGATCAGGTCCAGGCTCTGCTCCACCTGATCGCCCAGGGTCAGCCTGCCGGATCCCCGGGCAATCTCCAGGCCTGAACCTGGGATGCTTTGCAGCCGCATGACCTCGATGGCGCCAAGATCGCCTTGCACGGCCAGTTCGATTCCCACCGGTTGGCGGCGAATGTATACCCTTGCGCCGAAACCGGCAGGCTCGCCGGACAGGTCGATCGCAGCATTGCCCCACAGGGTCACGTCGGTTTCGGCCTGGGCGGAAGGCGCGGCATGGGTAATCGCCGATAGCTCGTCGGGCTCTGTGAGCTTGATACGGGCGGCAAAGCCCAGCTCCAAGGGGTCCTCTCTGCCCTCGGATGGGTCCGCAAGGTCCCTCAGCGTCCGTTCCAGGCCGCTCAGATGGAATCGGCCGGCCGTCTCCAATGTGGCCCGGACCGTCCTTGGGGGCTGCCCGTTTTGAGCGAAGCCGAGGCGGACTCCCTCAACAACGGAGGGCGCAATGGAAAGATTCCACAGCTCGTCTTCAGCACCCTCTCTTTCCCGGATCTGCGCCGCACTGATCTCCAGAGGCGAGAACTCGGCATTGAGCCATTCGTCGGGTTCCTCGCTTGCGGACACCTTCAATGACCGGACTGAAAACCCGTCCACTCCCACCTTCGTGAGGCGGTCTGCCTGGCATTGCCGGTAGCTGCGGTCGACCACGATTTGGTCGGAGGCGGCGATCCGCTCCACCTCGATTCCCGAGGGTTGAGGCAAGGCGAATTCAAGATCGAAGCCGTAGAGCAGCAAAAGGATGAGGATGGTCGGCGAAGTCAGGTCAACGCCTACCGGCACCCAGCGCTTGAACCAGTTGGTTCCCTTGACATAGTCGCGACGCCAAAAAATGAGCACAGTCAGCGCCGAGGCGGCCCAGGCGATTGCAAGCAGCAGCCGAACAGAAGCCAGGTTTCCCAGCAGGAAGTGAATCAGGAAGGGCGGGACGACAGCCAGGGCCGCCAGTCCCACCGCGGTTCGCCCGCCCCGCGAAATCGTGAACAACAGCTTGAGAAGGAAGAGGATGGCGGTCCAAAGGATCAGGAATCGCAGCAGATCGCGCCGGGCCGATTCGACGATGGCCTCGAGCCGCTCGGGAAGAGCTGTCAACCAGTGCGGCAACAGCGAATCGGACGAACTGGACTGGGGAGGCACGGTGCTGTCGTCCGGTTGGTGCAAAACGGCTTTGACTCCGGACAAGCTCACTTCTGCGATCGAAAGCGGTTCTTGAGGAGAACCCGGCAAGGCGATGGAATTCACTCCGATTTCGCCGGCTTCAAAAAGCGAATGGCTGGAAACGGAGTCCAGAGGCACTTTCAGGTCGCGGAGATGCGCGTTGAGAGGCTGCTGGGTGAGGTGGATCTGGCCGATTTGAATCGGCGTCCCCGCCGCCTCCCAGGTCAGATTGGAAAGCGAGATCTCGCTGGACTGCAGGTCCGCGTTCAGAATCTCGGCCACCAGCCACTCAGGTTGGTCGGCGCTGCCGAACTGGAAGCCGGAGACGCCCAGAGAAGTGGAGGAACAGAACTGCAAGCGGTCCAGGCCAACCCGCACGGGATCCCCGTCGCCGATCAGCACAGCGATTTTGCCGCTGTCGGCACGAAGGGAACAGTGGTCTTGACGGCAGCCGATCCTCAGCGAGTCGACGGAGACCTCCAGCCCCCACCGCTCGGCCAGCGGACGTCCGAGATCGAGCAGCAAGGAGGGGACGGCAATGCCGCCCAGACAAAGCACGTAGAGGATCCCCGCCGCAACCGCCGCAAGGATGAGAGGGTAAAGCAGGGGACGCAGCCAGCCCAG
>JANQFM010000862.1 GCA_028277865.1 Acidobacteriota bacterium | reverse complement strand
TGTGCCCTCCGTGCCTCTGTGGCTGATCTCACGTCAATTCGTGGGGTTGGCTTTGAATCTTTTGCTGCAGCAGCATCAGGCCGTCCAGCACCGTTTCAGGGCGCGGCGGGCAGCCGGGGATGTATACGTCGACCGGGACGATGTGGTCAATGCCCCGCACCACGGCATAGTTGTCGTAAAAGCCTCCTGTGCAGGTGCAGACCCCGAAGGCGATCACCCACTTGGGGGCGCACATCTGCTCGTAGATCTGGCGCAGCACCGGCGCCATCTTCTGGCTGATGGTGCCCACCACCAGCAGCACGTCCGCCTGACGGGGCGAAAAGCGCGGCAGCCCGGCGCCGAAACGGTCGATGTCATAGTGGGCGCAGGCTGCGGCCATGTACTCCATGCCGCAGCAGGCAGTCACGAAAGGATAGGAAAAAATGGAATACTTGCGCGACCAGCCGATCATGGAATCCAGCTTGGTGGTGAAGAATCCCGTTTCGGGCGAACCCTTGAAGTCTAGTCCCATTGCATGGCTCCCTTTTTGATCGAATAGTAGAGCCCGGCCACCACCACGCCCAGGAAGACAAGCATTTCCCAAAATGCAAACCAGCCCAGCTCCTTGAAGACGACGGCCCAGGGAAAGAGGAAGATCAGCTCTACATCAAAGAGGATGAAGAGCAGCGCCACCACGAAGAATTTGACCGAAAACCGTCCCCGCACGACCTCTTCTGGATCGACTCCGGTCTCGTAGGGGGTATCGAAGATCTTGCCTTTGGCGGCTGTGACTTTGGGTCCGATCCACTGCTGGAGGGCAATCATGATGGCGGCATTGCCGGCCGCGATGAGCATCAGGAATAGCAGTCCGCCGTAGGTCTCCACTCGCGCATCCTCCCAGGAACGGCGCACAGTATAGCAGACTGCGCGAACCCGCAGACGGGGGCGCCGCAGAGTCACGGAGGACTCAGAGGGCAGGGGCAAGGATCAGTCCCTGTAGACTTCCCGACGATGTCCGATCTTGAGGACGACCACCGTTTTTGAGGGCTCGATTCGGTAGATCACCCGGTAATCTCCGATCCGAATCCGTCGAGCGCCCTTGAGGCTGTATCGGAGCGGTTTGCCGAATTCGATGGGCCGGGAGGTCAGCTTGACCTCGATCGCTTGGCGGATTCGTTGCCTGACAGTCTTCGACAGCTTGGGGATATCCCGCCGAACCACACTCTCCAGGTACTCGACACGGTATGTCACTCCCAGGCCTTTTGGTGGGAAATCCGCTTTTCATTTCGAGCCAGGCGCTCTTCGGCAACTTGGGAGAAGTACAAGTCCTCCTGGAGTTCCAGAGCCTCCTCGATCAGGCTGAGGCTCAGGCTGGAAATTGACTTGGCCCGCTTTTGGGCAAGCCACTTCAAGACCTGGAAGGTCTCATCGTCAATGGTCACGTTCAATCGTTTCTTAAGTGTCGGCATCAACGGCTCCTTGATCAACTGGCCAAGTGTATCACTGGTGCATCACCCTATCAACCGAAGAGGAATTGCAGCGTCACAGAGGGGCACAGAGAACAGCGCTTCAATCCTCTCTGTGCTTCTTGCAGTAAAACAAGCCAGTCAAGTCTGATTCGGTGGAGGATGCTGAAAGGGATCGACGACCAGCAGGCCTCCCAGATCTTGCCCATCCTGCAGGTCTTCCGATAAGAGGGCAGCGCATCCCGTGAGCTGTGCTGCCGAGGCGATCAGCGCGTCCCACCAGGAGATCGAGAATTGGTCTTCCAGGCTCCAGGCTTTCTGAACGACCCGATCATCCACAGCCACAGGCCGCCAGGCAAGCAGGTCGCGGACGTCTGAGCGGGCCGTCTCGCGGCCCAATCCCGGATTCAGCTTGCGGGTCACAGTCGTGTAGTACTCGTTCAACACCTGAACGCTGAGGCGACCCAGCCGCCTTTCCCACAAAAAGGCCATCCAGGCCGCTGCCTTGACCTGCAATTCGGCCTCCGACGAATCACGAAAATAGACCAGCAGATTGGTGTCAACGAAGTAAGGATCTGTCATAGAGCTCTTCTCTTCTCGGGTAGCGGCCCTTCTTCTTCAGCGGAACAGCCTGTCGGGCCATGAACTGATTCTTGGCGGCTTCATAGCCCTCTTCTTCGAGCATCATTTTCTTGAGCAAATCGCCGACAATCCGGGAGACGCTCATTTCATGGCGTGCGGCCCAGATTCTTGCCCATCTGGCAACTTCCTCATCCAGCGTGATGGTCACGTTCTTCATAGACACAAAAATAGTGCAGCACGAATCTCGTGTCAATGCCGGGGAAGCCGTGTGCCTGTGGCTGGGCTTGACTTCCTCTCCGGGCAAGGTGGTGTCTGAAAAAGTCTTGCAGCCTGACAGTCAACAGGGATAGAATCCCGATCCCGCAAGGGTTTCTCGCGACAAGGCCGTTTGAGCCGGAGTACGATTTCGGTTATTCCGTGGGCGGAAATCGAATCGTGGCACTTCTCTGGGCCGCCGTCGGGCCCGTCCCGGCGGAGCCTGCGACTGGAAAGCTAGAGCCTGTGGAGCCAAAAGAAAAGCGTCGCCCCGGCCCTTCCCCAGG
>JANQFM010000824.1 GCA_028277865.1 Acidobacteriota bacterium | reverse complement strand
CAATGAAGGCGGTTCATGCCGGCAAGAAAGGGCGGAAAATGGGTCTTTTGAAAGTTTTCCACAGAAAACACTTGACAAATCAGCTCAGTTGTCTCTGTGCCTCTGTGGCCCCAACCGCAAACTGCCTGTCCCCGTTTGATTTAGGGCACTTGAATCGGTACACTGATGGGCTGTGACCACAGCGGCGGCGGCACGGGATTTGGGGAGCAAGATCGGCGCGCTTCAATCCTCGGTGGAAAAGGTGATCCGGGGCAAGCGCGAGGTGGTGCGGCTGGCATTGATCACCCTGATCGCCCGAGGGCACCTGCTCATCGAAGACGTTCCCGGCGTCGGCAAGACCACCTTGGCCCATGCCCTGGCCCGATCCTTCGACTGCACTTTCCACCGCATCCAGTTCACCAGCGACCTGCTGCCTTCCGATTTGACGGGGGTTTCGGTCTTCAACCAGATGCAGCACCAGTTCGAGTTCCGCAGGGGGCCGATATTCGCCAACGTGGTGCTGGCCGACGAGATCAACCGCACCACACCCAAGACTCAGAGCGCACTGCTGGAAGCCATGAGCGACGGCAAGGTGACGGTGGACGACGAGACCCACAGCCTGCCTCACCCCTTCATCGTCATTGCCACTCAAAACCCCATCGAGCACCACGGAACCTACCCTTTGCCCGAATCCCAGTTGGACCGCTTCATGATGCGCATTCGCATCGGCTATCCCGATGCCGAGGACGAAAAGCAGATCCTGCGCTCCCAGATCACCTATCACACGGCTGACGAACTGGTGCCCGTCATGACGGCCCAGGAGGTTCAACAGGCTCAGAAAAGGGCTGAGGCGGTCGAGATGCCGGAAGCGCTGCTCGATTACCTGATGAGCTTCGTGGAGGCCACACGAGAAAGCGAATTCCTGCTGCTGGGCATCAGTCCCCGCGGCGCCCTGTCCCTTTACCGGGCTGCCCAGGCGTCGGCCTTCCTGGACGGCCGGGATTTTTGCGTGCCTGACGACATCAAGGAATTGGTCGTCCCCATCTTCTCCCATCGGGTCACCATCAGCCCCAAATACTCTTCGCCCCTGGACGAGAGCCAGGAGGCCGAGTCGGTCATCCGGGAATTGATGGATCAGGTCGAAGTCCCTCTCTAAAAGGTCCAGGTTTTGCCGCGGAGGCATAGAGTGCACAGAGAGGGAGATCGGAAGCAGGCAAACGGAAACCGCCAGCCCTCCGGCAGCAACCTGCGCAAGATCCTGCTGCCGACCTTTTACTTGGCCATTTCGCTGCTCTTGGCCGTACTCAGCTCTTATGCCCGCAGCAGCGGTCAGTTCAACGCTGCCGGGGTGTTGGCCGTCATCGCCTTGATCCTGGCTGTGGTGGTCAGCCTGACCCTGGTTCCCCGGCTCTGGAAACGCGTTCAGCAGGACTACCTGCACAGCATGCGCTTCTTCCGCTTCACCCGGCGGGGAATGATCTTCACCCTCTCGGTGCTCTGCATCGCCTTTGCATCCTTCAACACGGGCAACAACCTGCTCATCTTGGTGCTTTCGATGCTTCTCTCTTCGATGATCGTCTCAGGCATTGTCGCCAACTCTGTATTGCGCCGCCTCAAAGTCTCGATCAACCTCCCCAAGAACATCCACGCAGGCCAGAAAGTGGTTCTCTTTCTGACCTTGGAGAATCTGAAGAAGTGGTTTCCGTCCTATGCCCTGCGCCTGCAAGGCGGTTTTGAAAGCCCTTCGGGCAGACAGGACTCACGTTCTGAGGTGGCCGAACAGGCGTTTCCCTTCATCCCGCCGGGAGAAAACCTCCAAATTCGCCTGGAATGGCAATTCCCCCAACGCGGCTTTTACCGGGTGGACGGCTTTTATGTGCGGACATCCTTTCCCTTCGGCTTTTTTGTACGGGGGCGCAAGTTGGAGGTGCAGGGCGGCGTGATGGCCTTCCCGGCTCTGATCAACCTCGACCCGGTGCGCCACGCCTTCCCTCACTTGCTGGAAGGGCAAGTTGAAGCCAAGGAAAAAGGGATCGGCAGTTCGCTCTACAACGTGCGCCCTTACCGCAGCGGCGACCGGGCGCGTTTCGTACACTGGAAAGCCAGCGCCAAGCTGAACCGCCTGATGGTCAAAGACTTCGCGCGCGAGGAGGACCGCCCCCTCAACGTCGTCTTCTCGACCTATCTCCCCGAACCTTCCAAGCAGGCTTTGCAGTGCTTTGAGGTTGCCGTCTCGCTGGTGGCTACCCTGGCCGAGTCCTATCACAATCGAGGGCACCGGTTTACGCTGCTGTGCGGCGATTTCGAAGTATCTCTCAATGGGAATCAGCGCGATTACGAGACTATGATGCAGTTTTTGGCCCAAGTCGAGCATTCCAGCCGGCCGGGAATCCCCTCGCGCAGCCCCCAGGGGCCCTCGATTCTGCTGGCGGCGGGAGACTTGGCCGGTTGGGAGGGAGCGTCCCGAATCGACTTTTTGCGCCTGCCCGTCGAAGAAGCCGTGCAAACCGTCCCCAAAAGGGTGCCCGCATGACGAAAGCCCGCAGCAGCCGGATGCCGGACCAGGCTTCAACCTGGACTTGTGAAAGTGCCTTCCAGCTTTCCGTCTGCCTGCTCTTTCTGGGAGGATTCCTCACTCTGGCAGTCTCGGAAGGGACCGGGCTGTGGATGGTGGGGCCAGTGACGCTGGCTGTCTGGTGGGCTTGGCGGCGTCCGCCGCGGGCCTTGTCGAGTTGGGCGCAGTACGGCTGGTTTGCCTTGCTGGCCCTGTTCGCCGGATTCGACTTTCTGGTGACCGGCTCTTTGGTGGATACGACCATCCACCTGCTGCTGGCGACGGGCCTGCTCAAGCTCTTCACCCGCCACCATGACAAGGACTACCTCTTTCTCTTCTTCATCTCCTTCAGTTTCTTGCTTGTCGCCTCGGCCAACACCATTTCGGCGCTCTTTTTGGTTTCGCTGCTGGCATACATTTTCTTGGCCATCGTCAGCTTGATCCTTTTCGAAAGCCGCCGTTCCTATCAGCTTTCCGGCAGCAATGGGTTCTCCTTCAAAGCCTACTTGCAGTTGGCCATCGTGGTGACCCTGCTCATCGCCTTGATCGCCGCCCCCATTTTTGTGCTCATCCCCCGCACCAGAATGGGGCTCTTCAATTCCGACCACATGTCGGCCCAGCAACTGAGCGGATTCTCCGATGAGGTGCAATTGGGCACCATCGGCAGGATCATCACCAACACCAGCCTGGTCATGCGGGTTCGATTGAATCGTCCGGTGGACGAGATCCCAGTCGACTTGAAGTGGAGGGGCATCGCCCTGGACAGCTACGACGGCAAGTCCTGGAGGACCACCCTGGCCCGCCAGACGGACTTATCCTACAGCGCACAATACCAGGGCATACTGGTGCCTCACTCCTACCGGTCTTCCCAAGAGCTGCTGGCTCAGCAAGTCAGCCTCGAGGTGGACAGCCCCGTCGTTTTCGGCGCCTGGCAAATGGTGATGCTGCGAGGCAGGCTGCTTCGCAAGCAATTCTCCTACGACGCCAACTACAACCTCTACCAGGCGCGGCCACGGTTCAGTTCCTACACGGTGTACTCCGATTATCAGCCCCGCGCCGACAAAATGCCTTTGGTGCAGTCGGGGCTGCTGCCCGATGAGATTCGTTCCGTCTACCTAAAAACCCCCTCTTCCACCCATCCGGACCTCGACGATCTGGTTCGGGAGGTGACCTTGGATCGGAGCACCGATCTGAGCCGGGCATTGGCGATCGAGCAGCACTTGCGCAACAACTACGGCTACTCGCTGGAAAACCGCCCTGCATCCAAGTCGGATCCCCTCTTCGACTTCCTCTTTGTGACCAAGGCCGGGCATTGCGAGTATTTCGCCACCGCCCAGGCCGTCCTGATGCGCAGGCTGGGGATCCCCTCGCGGGTGGTCAACGGCTTCCGGCGCGGCGAATACAATCCCTGGAGCGGCAGCTTTACGGTTCGCCAATCGGACGCCCATAGCTGGGTGGAGGGCTTTTTTCCAGGCGCCGGCTGGATCGAATTCGACCCCACTCCTCCCTCTGCGCAGCCTTCCAGCATCTATCTGGTGCGCTTGTCTCAGCAGTTGCTGGACGCCCTGGATCAATTCTGGAGCCAGATCGTCACTTTCGATCAGGTCAAGCAGTGGGGCCTGTACCGATCCGTCTTTTTGGAATTGCGGCAGGCCTGGCAGAGGATTCGCTCCGTTCCGTCCCAGGTGCAGGAGCAGGACTGGTGGTCCGGTTGGGGAAGCCTGCAATTGAAGGATCTGGCACGTTCACCTCTGACCTACGGAATGCTGACCGCCCTGCTGGCCGGCTGGCTGCTTTACCGCTACCGACGTTACCTGAAGCTGTTCATCAAGCGCCTGCTGCGCAAGAAGGCAGCCGAGATCGCCCCCGAATACTACCTGGAGATGCTCGACATCCTGGAACGCCGGGGGCTGCACCGCAGTCCCAGCGAAACGCCCGAA
>JANQFM010000821.1 GCA_028277865.1 Acidobacteriota bacterium | reverse complement strand
TTCGGCCAGAGGACTTCCCCGTCTGCAGGGGATCCTGCAGGACTGCCGCCCCGCCGCCGTTCTCAGCAGCGCCGACTTCGCCCAGCGGCTCTCCAAGGCTGCAACGAACCTGGCCGGCCTGGCCATCCTGGCCACTGACGAAGCCGACCCGGAGATGGCTCAAGCATGGAAACGTCCCGCCATCGACAAGAACACACTGGCTTTTTTGCAGTACACCTCCGGCTCGACCTCCTCTCCCAAAGGCGTCATGCTCAGCCACTCCAACTTGCTTCAAAACGAGGAGATGATCCGCAGCGCCTTCGGGCAATCTCGGAATTCGCGGGTGGTCAGCTGGCTGCCGCTCTATCACGACATGGGGCTCATCGGAGGCGTTTTGCAGCCCCTGTACGCCGGTGCCTCATGCCTACTCATGCCGCCCCTGGCCTTTCTGCAAAAGCCTGTCCGCTGGCTGGAGGCCATCAGCCGATACCGAGCCACCACCAGCGGCGGACCCAACTTCGCCTATGACCTTTGCGTCCGTCGTGTGACGGCAGAGGAAAAGAGGGGACTCGACCTCTCCAGCTGGCAGGTGGCATTCAACGGCTCCGAACCGGTTCGCGCCAGCACCTTGCGGCGCTTCAGCCAAGCTTTCCGGCCATGCGGATTCCGGCCTGAGGCCCACTTCCCCTGCTATGGGCTGGCCGAGGCCACGGTCTTTGTGAGCGGCTCCGCCCTCGCCGAGGCGCCAGCCCAGCTCGTCCTCGATGCTTCCGATCTGGAACAGGGTGCAGTCCGCCCCGCAGGCTCGAAGGAAAGGAATCTGGTGAGCTGCGGAAGAACGGGAGAGGGCCACGAGATCCGCATCGTCGACCCGGAATCCAGTCGGCCTTGCCCTGAAAACCGGGTGGGCGAGATCTGGATCCGGGGACCCAGCGTGGCTGGAGGCTACTGGAGCCGCCCTGATGAGACCGAACGAAGCTTCCAGGCTCAAGTTGGCGACAGCAGCAGCTCAGGCCCATTCCTGCGCAGCGGTGACCTGGGATTCCTGCACCCAAGCGGCTTGTACATTACGGGACGCCTCAAAGACCTCATCATTTTGCGAGGGCGCAACCTCTACCCCCAGGATATCGAACGGATCGTCGAGCAATCCCATCCTGCCCTGCAGCCCGGCGCCGCAGCAGCCTTTTCAGTGGAAGCGGAAGATGAGGAACGCCTGGTGGTGGTGTCCGAGCTGAGCCGCAGCGGACGGCGCGCCGATCAGCAGGAGGTTGGTCAGGCCATGCGCCAGGCAGTGGCTGAAGATTTCGAGGTGCAGCCGCATGACGCTGTTGCCGTACTGCCGGGGCGCGTGCCGAGAACATCGAGCGGCAAAATTCGCCGTCAAGCCTGCCGCGACGCCTATCTGGCCGGGGAGTTCGCTCCAAAGCCCAAGGTCCAAGGTCCAAGGTCGGGCGGAAGGTGTCAGGAGGAACCTTCTCTGCAGCCCCCAGCCCCCAACCTCCAGCTTTTTCTGGTTCAAGCTGCTTGCGGCATCCTCAAGGTACGCGACGTTGCGACGGACTTTCCCTTGACCCGATTGGGGCTGGACTCGTTGGCGGCTGCCGAACTTCAGCAAGCTGTGCAGGAAAACCTGCAGGTCGAAGTGTCTTTGGCATCGCTGTTGGAAGGCGCTTCGATCGAGGATTTGGAGGAGGAGATCCGCAGGCAACAGAGGAAAACCCGGCAGGCTTGGGAATCGGGTTTGAAGG
>JANQFM010000776.1 GCA_028277865.1 Acidobacteriota bacterium | reverse complement strand
TGCGCAGAGAGTGCGATGAGGTTGCTGGCTCGCGGCCTAGCCATTCAGTCATTCGCTCCGCCGGGGCGGGCCCGACGGTGGCGGCTTGCCAGGCTTCATGGCAGGTGCTTCCGTCATATCAGCGGTATTGGGACAGGTTAACCGAATATGTACTTTTCGCTTCGGGCCAACTACAGGTTTATCAGGGATTTGCCGGCTCCGGAGGAGTCCCGGAATTGCCACAAAAACAGACGTCCGCTCACCTTTCCAAGGCGCATTGCGACATCCCCTTATTGGATCGGCCAGCGAGCCTCGAACGAGCTGCTTTTGGCTTCACGGAAGAACCACCAGCCGACGGCGGTCAGCCGTCCCACCACGGCGCTTGTCCACACGGTGCCCTCAATAGCGTGCAGCCCGGCCGGCGCCTGCAAGAGCATGAAACCCTCCCGCGTGCCGCTGTTGACCGCCTGATCCGACTCGGCGCTGAAACGCCAGTAGACCTTGCTCTCACCCAGGCCGAAGCCCTGCACGGTCTGTTCGGGCGGGAAGCGCACGCCGACGCTCCCCAGGCAGGCCTTGGTGCGACCGGGCACCAGCCTCAAATCCCGGTCCACTGAAAGAGCCTCGATTTCCGGTCCCCCTCCTTCAATGTTGATTGGGTAGAGATCGAGGACGCGGAAATGCGGGTCGGGGAATTTGAAATGCACCTCCACCCACTGGTAGTGACGCCCCTCCCGCGGTTCATGCAGGGTCATCCGGAATCTCAACAAATACTGTTGAACAGGCGATCGGCTCCCTGGCGCCTCGGACTCGCCCTGCAACCGCCGGATGGCCGGGCCGCCCAGGGAAACCCTGGCCTCCCGGACCCGTTCCGGAGGGTCTCCGGGATTGCGGGGTTCCCTGATGCTGACGAGATCGAATTCAATGGCGGGCAAGTCTCCCTGTGAGGCAACGCCGCTGAGCGATCTGCCCGGCGGCTGGCCCCAGGCAGGGAAAGTGGCTGCCAAACACAAGACCGCCCCACCAAGCGAGTGCATTCTTCGAAGTATCCGCATCTTCCGACCTCCGGTCTTCATTTCCAAATCGATGACCACAAGGCAGCAGCCGAGAGGACTCCGGCCACGAACGCAAATGCTGCGATGGACTTGAGGGCATGGCGCGATCGGCGTCCCAGCCTTTCCTTGAAAGGGGCCAAACCGAAGTAGAGCCCTGCCAAGGCGGCCACGGCCAGGGGTACGGCCACCAGGATTTCCCTACCGCCCATCGCCGCACTCCCCCGGATTGCAGCTCCCTCTTCCCAAAAAGCGATGGCAAGAAAACTGAAGCACAGCCAGCCCAGCCACTGCGAGGTGGCCGAGAGCATCGCCAGAAAGGCCAGGACGGCTCGGCTTTTCGAACGTTGCGAAGCGGTTTGCCGTTGTTCATCAAGCGGGCCAGGCATTCGGGAGAGGTTGACGGAATCCGCTGATCCGTGATTCTGCAGCTGGAAGAGACGACCGCGTGCACGCATGTAGAGCACTGGTGATGCCCAAGCGACTTCCTGGCCTTCCAGGTAGATCGCCTTGCGGGCACGGGAAACCGCCGCGTCGATTGAAAAGCCCTCTACTACTTGGGCATAAAACCTCTCGGCGAAAGTCAGGGCGACACTGTTTGTGACCTTGTACTGCATTCCCACCACGGCCGGGACGCGCTGCTGGATCAGGTTCTGGGCCACGCCGGCGAAGGGATTGAGGGGCGATGCCCTGCCGCCGTCGCAGGCATTGAGCACCACCAGACGCAATGCGGTGTGATCGTGCAGGAGGGTGGACAGGCGGCGACAGCCCACCTCTGCACTACGAGCCGGACCATCGGCAAAGACCAGATATCCGTCCTTGCGCTCCTGGTCGAAGCCACCATGTCCGATGAAGTGCAGGATATGGCAAGGCTGCTGCCGCAGTTGCGCTTCCAATCGCGGCAAGGTGGCCGCCTCCAGACGGGTTAAAGAGAGTCGCCCCCGGCTCTCCAGCCCGCCAAGCGCCTGCTTCAGCATGGACCACTCGGCATCTTCTTCCAGCGGCGCCCGGTCGTCAGGATTCGAAACGACCACCAAGACCTTCAAAGGCGGATTGATGGCCAGAGGGCGGATGGGCTCAGGCAGTTCCAGGTAGCGCACCAGTGACAACCTGGATGAAAGCGCAAGAAAGCGGTTCAAGCGTGGATCGTAAAGATACTCCCAAGGGAGCTCGGCCAGTTGGGGGGCATCTGAGAGCCTCAAGTTGATCCGCAAACAGCGTCCCCGCCGCCGGGCCTCCGCCATGCTCGTGCGCAGGCAGTTTTCCATCGATCCGGCAAAAACCGCACGGAAGAGCCGCCCTCCCAAGCGCCTGGCGGCCTCGCCGGTGTCGGCTTGGCCTCGGATCTGCAGGGCATCGCAAGCGGCCGACCGCAACGATGCCTGAAGCGGCCTATCCATGCGGGAACGCCAAGCGTTCGATTCTTGGGCGGAGATGGGCCGGGCAAACTTTCGCGCCGCCTCTCCCGCCGCAGAACTCAAGATCCGGGCTTGGTAGCGTCGGCCGTAACGCTCCAGCAATAAGTCGAAATGGTCGTAGAGCCGATCTGGCATCCCATCCATCCCTTCACTTTCGGGTCACGATCTGCAGACGTGATTGAGCAGCAAGCCCCGAATGGGCCTCGAGGAATTGCATCATCTCCTCGAAGGGAAGCGTTGAGGGTCGAATCTCCTCCCCCGTCTTCCAAGACTCGTACCCTTGCGGCCGGTCGGCAAAGGCAAAGGCCTGGAAGAAACTGCGCCCCTGAGGGGAAGGGATGAAAAGCCCGGGAATGAGCACCTCTTCTCCGGCCGGCACGATGGATTGCTCTTCCGGCCAAGCCGGATAGAGGACGGAAAGGTTTCCCAAGGGATCCGCGTAGAGAAGCATCAGGTAACTGTCCCGGGATGCAAGCAGGCGCAGCGTCACTTCGTCCCCGACCCTGAATTCCGCCTGTCGTCTCTTGCTTCGCAGATGGAGGTCGAGACGGAAATCGGCGTGCGGGTTTGAGAGCTGCAAGAGCCTTCGGATTTGGGTCTCGGCCGCAATCCGGCGGACGACCAGGGAGGGTTGGGAAAAAGGGACCGAGAGCAAGGGCAGCCCCTGGGCGTCCAGGATCAAGAAGCGCCCCGCCTGCCCTGTGGCCAGCAGATCGTAGCTTCGGCCGGTCATTTCGCGGACCGTCTCGATCTTCATGATTTGTTGCCGCATCGAATGGCCGAGCCTTTGGAACCGGACGCGGACAAGCGAAAGCGTCTGCAAGGCGTCGGCCCGTCCAACACCGCGAGTGCCTTTTCCGACCTGATTGGAGGACCGTACAGGGTGAGGCGTCTTTTCAATCTGATGCGTTGCGATGACCTCAGACCCGATCGCCAGGGCCAGCAGATTCAAAATAGCTGCCTTGACTCGCATTGAGGCCTCCATGGATTCGAAACTCTGCCTTCAGTAACGGATTCGGGGGGCGGGGACGCCCTCAAGCAGGGCAAGAGCGGCCTTCAGTTTCTTGGGCCCCCAGCCTGCGCCCTCCCTGAAGTTGGCCAGAAACTCTTGATCGTAGTAGCGCTTGTCCCAGCGCAGGGCCTTTCTGTACAGCTGGACCGCTTCTTTCTTCTTGCCCAGTTGAAAAAAACCCAGTGCCAGGCTGGCCAATGCCTCGGGATTGCGAGGATCGAGCCGGGCCGACAGGCTCCACTCGTCCAGGGCACGGTCGAACTCGCCTTCTTCGAAAAGCAGATTCCCCAAGTAGGCGCGCGGGACAGAAATGTTTGAATCCTTCTCGATGCTGGTCTCGAAGTAGCTGCGGGCGTTTTCGAAATCCGTATTGCGGTAATGGTAGATTCCCAGCAGGGCGTAACTTTCACCCAGGGAAGGATCATTCTTGCGGGCCTTTTTGGCTGCTTTCAGCATCTTGTTCAGCTTGCCTTGGGCCAAGTGCTTTTCAGCCTTGGCCACGTGTTTGAGGGCCTTGCTGGTGTTCTGGGCCGAAAGCACCGCCGGGATAGCAAGGCAGAGAGTCCAAAGAAGGATCTTATTGCTTCGCATAGCCTTCATTTCCCTCCAGTGGTTCGAGTTTCTGATTCGGGAAGATGGCCTGGTGATGATTCAGGCCAGACAAGGCAACCGGGGTTTGTCTGCCGCCTGTGAATCCAAAGACGCCGTCGCGGACGAAGGAGAACAGCTCCCCGGTTGTGATGAGGCCGTCTGCGTCGCCATCGGCTTCCCCCCGCAGTCCGCGCAGCAGAAAGTGCGTGAAAACCCCAGCTTGGAGTGCTTCAGATTCCTGAGCCAGTTCGCCAATGTCGCTGGCGACAAGCACCGAACGCCTGCCCATTGAGGCCGACTTCGCAACGTATTGGTTGATCAGGTTGTGTGATCCGTCCCCACCAATGCCCGCACTGCGGCAGGCGTCCACGAAGGTCACGACGTTTTGCGACTTGAGGGTCCGCATGAACAGGTCACGCATCCGCCACATGGGCAAGGCTGTGCCGCCCATGTTGTCCGGGGCGGCGTCATAAGGCAGAAGATAAAGGTCCAATGGGTTGTTGGGGTCTCTCATGCCGTGGCCGGCAAAGAAGATCACGACGAGGTCGGTTTCCTCGGTTTGGGCAAGAAAGGTGAACAGGCTCGAACGGATGCCCTCTGCCGTGGCATCCTCGTTGATCAGCAATAAGACGTTTGAGCGGGGAAAGCCCATTCGATCAATGAGAAGTTTGCGGAATGCTTGGGCATCCCGGTGAGCGTATCGCAGGCGGAGGCTTTGGTGGCGGTACTCTGAAACGCCCACTACAACAGCGAAGCGGCGGCGGGCCGCGGCAGGGCCGGACGGAAAGATCGGCACCACCACATCGGTGCGGCTGCCTCCGATGTCGAGTGCAGAGACTTTGACCTCTGTTATTTGCGGTGCTAACTCAACCTCTTGCTGAAATCGAAAACGCAACTGGCCAGGAGCTGGCCGCACCATCCCGCGGCTGGTGCGCTTAACCTGTCGAAGCCCGCTTGCATGCCCCCCGATGTTCAGGGTCAGGCCGATCCGGCTATGGAAGACGTAGCCTTCGAAAACCACATTCCGATCGGCATCGGAAAGAGGTTCGGCTGGCCGAGTCAGCACGATGCGGGGGGCAGGGGAGTCTCTGGAGCCCCGATGGACCCTGGTTTGGATTTCGCTTCCCGAGCGGGCTTGCTCGCCGACATAGACTGCGAAGGAGCCGAAATAACTACGGCCGTAGAGATCCTCGGCCAGAATCTCGACGGAGTTTCGGCCCCTCTGCAGTCGGAATCCGGCTCGGAAATTCAGGTCAAGGTCGCAGATAATTCCGCGCTTATCCGAAGTGGTCTTCATGATGACGCTGGCCGACTCACCGTTCAGGCGTGTGACAATGCGGCCGTAGTCGAAGCGCTGCGGGGATCCGTCAAGCCGTAGCCGCAGCCGGCTGATGAAAGGATGCGGCACTGTGACAGACTGGTTCTGAGGCACCCGGAGATTGGCTTCCGGAATGACCAGCTCAAAGATTTGCCTGGGCGCAGTGCCCCCCAAGATCGTCAGTACAGGGAGAAGCTGCGCAATACGGGCCAGCAGAATTCTCACAGGTTACTCCGAGCTAGTGGCCTTCAGATTTGTTGGATCGAGCTTTTCGCTCCCGTTGGGAATGGGGCACTGAAATGACCCTCAAAGGCTGATCGTCGCCCAGGGAGACGTTTCGTACGGCCGGCACCATCCAGCTATCCTCCCCGGTCAGCGAAAGATAGTCGTAAATAAAGGTCATGCTTGCGGGCAAATCGCCGCCGTACTTGCGCTGGTAAAGCCGGACGTAGGACTTCAGCTCCTTTTGGATGCGAGGGTGGTGCTGAGGATCCTCTGTGCGGATCAATGCCAGCGCCAGTTCAAGGTGAGGCTCGGGGTGGTAATTGCGGCGTGAGTCGTAGCTGATGGCCTGCTGAAAGTGGTGTTGCGCTTTTTCAAGGTCTTGAGGCTCGCGGGAGGTGAGCGCATAGACTTTTCCGAGATAATAATGGGCCTCGGGGTCCGTGGAGCGGATGGCAATGGCCTTTTCCAGGTTCTCCTTGGCAAGCCTGAAAAGATCGTACATGAGGGCGCGTTTGCCGTTGTCTCGCCGGACGGTAGCCATCAAGAAATGAAAGTTGGGCGACGTACCCTTGAGGGCAAGAGCCTCCTTGGCCGCAAGTTCCTCTTTCAACTCCTCCTGAAGATGGCCTGTGATGTGCCTGCGCCGGTCAGGAAGGCTGACGATGTTGCGGTGAAATGCCAGGCCGACGCGCGGGTCTTCATCGATCACTCTTTCCATGGCCAGCAAGAACTGAGGCGCTTCCCGTACGTCGTAGTCGCGCTTCAGAGCCAGCTCGATGCCATAGGAATCGGCGTCTATCTCGTCCTCCAACTCCCAATTGGTCGCTTTGGGCTTGTATGCGATGCTGGTGGCCAATCTGAAAGCCTGTTCGCCGCCCACAAACCCATATCCGGCATCTCCGGTTGCGAGGCCGGTGACCACCCCTGCGATGGCGCCGAAAATCGCACCCTTTTTTGCGGCGCCCTTTGCTTTCTTTATGTTCAGGGCGAACTCGAGAATCTTTCCGCGGATTTGCTGGTAGAAATGCTCCCTCTCGACATGTGCAATTTCGTGCGAGAGCACATAGGCCAGTTGCGCCTCGTTCTCGACCAGCGAAAGCATGCCTGTGGACACATAAACACTGCCCGTGCTGAGGGCGAAGGAATAGGGCAGTGGATCGTAAAGCACCCGGAAGGTGAAGAGCTTGAAGGAGTCTTGCGGCACGAGGGACTGTCCCAGATTATTGATGTATTCCTGGAGTACTGGATGCTGGTAGAGCCGCAGTGCATTTCGGCCTGTTTCCACGTTGATTCGGAAGGCTTCCTGTTGATCGCTGCGCTGCAAATCGGCATAGGCTTCTTGAATGACCTTCTTGACTAAGGGGATCTGGCCTAATTGCTGCATTTTCTTGATTTCATCTTCGCTGTACTCATCCGATTTCCTGCGGTCTTTTTCCTTAGTTTCGAGATAGTTGCGCAGCCCTTCAAGTCTTTGCTCCAGGGTCAGTTCCGGCCCCCATTGAGGCTGCTGAGCTTCCAGCGCCGACGAAAGCGTGAAGATGAATACCCCCATCCAAAAACAAAACAACCCTCTCAACCTTTTCATAGTCTCCCCCTTTCTCGAAGAATGCCAAACGACAAGCGATGCGTAGCCTCAGACCGGAAGGCGGCTGGCTGTAGGATCCAGAGGACGAGTCAAGGCTTTCCCGGATCCTCTCTCCGAGCTGCCAACTGCCCGAACGGCCTAGCCGGGACTTTCGATCACTGGCTGATAAGGATAGGAAACCTTTTGGGCGAGATTTGTTTAGGCCATACGCTCAGTTCTCGAGCAATCAGCTGCACTGCTGGCTCCATTGTCATCGTTCAACTGAGGAAACAATCGCTTTTTCCCACAACCACAATAGAATTCGCAAGGCTTTTTCAGGAGACATTTGGAGGGACCAGCGGTCGAGGATGCGGCAGGCGGCTTGGGCGTTGCCGAGGCCTTCGAGCAGGGGCGCCAGATCGATGCCGCCCAAAAAAGCCACCGGACGATCCAGTGACGGGTGGGTCAAGGCCCGGCGTGGCACGATTCGGTTGCCTTCCATGACTGGCGTCTGCAAGATTTTTGCATCAGCTGATAGCATTAGCTTCTCCTCGGGCCGAAAGGCTCTTCGAAGTCCCCGGGAGGCGCGGACTTGGGTTGTTGCTGAGGCGGCTGTTGAGCTTTTGGCACGTGCCTGCCAAAAAGGACCGGGGCTAACTTGGGCCATTTCGCCGTAGAATTGAGCGGACAGAGCTCGATGGCGCCGGATGGTTTCTTGCTGGCGCTGCCTATAAAACTCCAGCGCAGTTTGGCCATTTTCCGGATAGCGGATCAAGGTATTCACCACGGCGACCCCTTGGATTCCGCTGCGTATGGCGGACTGGACTCCCTGGGAGGAAAGCGGATCGATGCTTAAGGACGTTTCGCCCAGCTTGATCCAGTCTTGGCCGACCGGGTCGGCAGCATGATAGGAAGTTGCGTCGCAGGCGGTCACTGCCCCCATTGGTTCTCCTTCAAGGCATCCCTCCAGCAGAGTGGAGCTTCGCAGCAGTCGGCGGTAAAGATCCTCCAGGCGGCTTTGTGCCTTTGCGCAATTGGAGCGGCCCAGGCGACGGGGGTCGATGAAGACGGTGGCGTTGAATGACCCATCGGGCAAAGGAGCGCCCCAGTACCATTGGCTGCGGCCCGCTTCGACACGGGTTTCGAGTCCGCAAAGGGGACTCTGAGGCCAATAGGCGTACATTGCCAGGGTGGGCGCCGAGTAGCGAACATTGCGACCTCTCAGCAGGGCACGGCGTCCGCTGGCGTCGGCGATGAATCGTGATCGAATCTCCCTTCGGCTGCCGTTGTGGCGCACGGGGATGCGCCAATCGGCCGGGCCGTTTCGAGTAGGGCATCCAGCCTGGGCAGGCTGCAGGATGGTGGCGCCCGCCTGGGCGGCCGCTTGGAGCAGGATTTGATCGAAGAGTCCCCGGTCCACCTGAAAGCCCGGCTCCTGCCAGCTGGCCGGATCACGCTGGCGCTCCTCTCCCCAACGGATGATGGCTCGGCGAGGGCGCAAAAAGCCCGCACTTTCGATCTTCAGTCGAAGGCCCAGAGTTTGCAGCAGGGGCAAAATGCCGGGGGGCAGCGACTCGCCGATGTGCGGGCGGGGAAAGGGGTGCTTTTCGACCACTACGACCTGATGCCCGATCTGGGCCAGGCGCAGGGCGAAGGCAGCGCCGGCGGGGCCGCCTCCCAGGACGCAAACCTCGCAATTCATGGGGCAGGCCGGGATTGAACCGCTGAGGGCGCGGAGAAGACGGGGGAAGAGGGGCGCAGAGAAGAAAAGAGTTCAGGGCGGCGATCGAGCAGGCGGACGTAAGCCTTAAGGCAATGATCGAGCCAGCCCCGGATGTAGTCGCAGGCGGGACGCCCTCGGTGGATGACTTCGTGGTGGCAGCCGCCGCCGCACAAATAGCGTGCCCAGCAGCTGCGGCAGGGCTCCTGGCGGTGGACGTGGCGCCGGGCCAGCCACTGGGCCTGGCTGTGCCGGTCGAGCCCTTCCCGCAGGTTGCCCATGGCCCCCGACTGGTCGTCGACGAAACGGTGACAGGCAAAGAGGTCTCCTTGGGCCGAAACCCCCAAGTAGCCGCCGCCGGCGCCGCAGGGATAGGGACGGTGAGTTCCCCGGTGGATCTCCTGCAGGGCTGTGAGCAGGTTGGCGAAAGGATAACGCTCGCCCGCAGCAGTGCGTCGTTCGCACTCGTTTGCGCAGTCGATCATTTGCCGAAGCATGGCCTGCAGGTCTTCCGGCTGCATTTGCCCGCACCCGCTGGGTGAGCTGAGCATGGGCGAAAACCCCACGCTGTGAAATCCCAGCTCGATCAGTCCGTCCAGGGCAGGGCGCAACAGCAGGTTGCGGGGCGTAACGGTGACGCGTGCCGAAACCTGCATGCGTTTTTGCATCTTGAGCAAAGGTCGGACGCGTCGAAGAATATGCTCGAAGCTGCCCCGTCCGTCCTTGAACGGCCGAAGCCGGTCATGGGCTTCGGCGACGCCGTCCAGGCTGACGGTGACGGCAAATCCGTGGCGCTCAAAAAACTCGCCGTCCTCGCTCGTCAACAAAGTGCCGTTGGTGGTGATGGAAAAGCCGACATCGACGCCCGCCTCCCGGCCAAGGGCAACCGCGTGGTGCGTGGCCTCGCGCAGGACCGGACGGTTGACCAGCGGCTCCCCGCCCAAAAAAGCCAGCTGGACGCGCTCTCCCGGCGCGGCTTCTTCGAATAGGCGCTGCACCGACTGCCGGGCGATCTCCAGGGGCATGTTGCGCGCCGTCCCCCCAAAATCACCCTCCTGAGCATAGCAGTAGGTGCAGCCCAAGTTGCACTTTTGGGCTACGGCCAGCGAAAGAGCCCGAACGGGAAACGACTCGGGCGGCGCATCGGTGACAAAGGGCGGGGCATCCAGCCCGAACTGTTGCAGCAACCGTTTTACCTCGGCTCGATCCCCTCGGGACGAGGCCTGATCCAGCCGCTCGAAAACCTCCCTGTCCACCCCGAAGACCCGAGTCCCGTCCGCCACCAGCAAATGGGGCTTGCCGCCCGCCTGAAAGAGGTGAACCTGGGGGACTCGTGCAGGCTGGGGGATCAGAGGTTTCCAGGTTCCGGGTTCCGGGTCCCGGGTTCCGGGCTTCAAGAAGGCTGGGCGCTGCGGGCGGTTGTCGTTCATTGATCCTCTGATCTCTGTGCCCTCTCAGTCTCTGTGGCTTTGCTAATGCTCTTACTCCTCGTCCTTGCCCCCGATGACGAACCTGAGCTGCTCCCAATTCCGGAACAGGTCCTCGTAGCTGACCATGTCGGACTGGCGCAGGGAATAAAACTTGGGGGTATCGGGAGTCCGGTCCTTGTGCAGCCAGTTATGGCCCGCCGTCTGCCCGCCCGCATCGGTTTCGGAGTTGACGAAGTCGGGGCGGCTGGCGGCCCAGTAATAGCAGGCGCACTCACGGTAGTCGTTTTGCCAGGGGGAGCAGAGGCTTTGGGTCAGTTCGCCCGGCTGGGCCAGATCGCGTGCCAGCACGCCGCTTTCGCCCACAGGAGTTCCCTCTTCGTCGAAGACGCGTCGGACCTGCAGGAGCACCTCGGTGGCCTGCCGGCTGTCCGGATCGAAAAAGACGCACTGCACCTGCTCTCCTGCCTTTTGGAGGATGTTTGCCAAAGCATTGGCCCACTCCAGGTTGCTGAATCCCAAGGACTGCACCGGGCCGCCGGCAGCCTCCGGCCCGGTCACCGGAACCCAAAGCTGTTCGCCGTCCACGGAGACCAGCAATTCCCCCACCAGCGTCTGGAATTCGTCAGGCGCTTCCTCTTCGACCTCCACCACCTGCGGTCGCGCCTCATGCATGACGAGGCCGACGAAAATGCGCCTCCAGATATTTCGAAAGTCGAATTCCAAGCCGGGAAAGCAATTGGAAATGGCGGCCACGGGCAGGGTGCTGGGCGGATTGCCCCGCGCCCGATAAGTCAACTGCGCCGACACATTCTTCGGTTCAATCTTATTCATTTCATCCCTCTGGCAGAGTTCGCGCAAAGTCGCAAAGCCCAGATTCCCGATTCCGGCAATTCCTTTTCTTTTCTCACTTTGCGTCCTTGGCGTCTTTGCGCGAAAGTCTCGAATTAGGCCTCAAGCGAAGCGATCCAGTTCTCCACGATCTCCAGCCCTGTCTTGCCCGCCCCCGGCACCTCGCGTGAAAAGGGG
Organism: Acidobacteriota bacterium; assembly: GCA_028277865.1. Classification (GTDB taxonomy): domain Bacteria; phylum Acidobacteriota; class UBA6911; order RPQK01; family DATIPO01; genus JANQFM01. Next base: position 2,047 of record JANQFM010000776.1, on the reverse strand, counting down.
CCGTTCATGGGGTGGCCGGGGTTGCGCAGCAAGCGCACCAAAGCCGAAGCCGACGGATCTCCCGCCACCACCAAAGGCTGCCCTAAGGCAGCCCCTGCCAGCCCTCCTTGGGCCACGCCTTGGCGCAAGAAGGCCAGCAGCGCCGGCGGATCGGGGAAGAGCTGCCCCAGCGCTTGCCCATTGGCATCCAGATGCATATGCAAGGCCGCGCGGGAACTGAAGTGGTTGACCAGGGCCAGCATGTCTTGTTCCGCCTGGGAGGGCTCGGGCTGCGGCTGGGGGGTCGGCTCCGGGTCGGGCTCAGGCTGAGGCTGGGTCACCTGCCCGTCACGGGCCGCCCGGACTTTGTCGTGCTGGCGGCGTGTCAGCGCCAGGTGCAGCCCGTCGCTGCCCCTCATCATGCCGGGCATGCGCCGCCGTCCCGCGTCGCTCAAATCGCCCACTTGGTCATAGGAACGCAACAGGTCCAAAAACCAGGGCGGCGCGCCCCCGGCCAAGGCCTGCAACGCTCCCTCGTGGAATCCGCGCACCGCTGACGGATCGACGATGCGGGGCTCGAAAACCGGTTCGAAGGCCCGGTCGTAGCCGGTGTCGTGCCCCGCCATGTTGTTGCCGTTGCTGGGCACTCCGCCGACTCCCTGGTTGCCGTTCATGACCCGGGTTTCCATCAATCGCACCGTATCCACGGCGTGGCGCATGATGCGCGTCACCTCGTGTGTTTCGACCGACCTCACCTCGGGGCCGAAGGCCATCTGCTCCAGGTCGTCCTCCAGGTTGCGCACATGCAGGCTGTCGGGCGCAAAGTCGGGCGGGCCTGAAGAGATTCGGGCCATGGCGCTAAGGGTGCGCTGCTCGCCTTGAGCCTCAAAGGAGAGGCGCACCCCGACAATCCCATCGCATGCGTCGTCCAAATAGCCTACTGAAATATAGTTGCCTGTCTGGCTGTCGACCCGGCCGGTGTAGATCCCTCCGGGCACCGTCGAAGGAGGCGTTGTCGGATCGCCGTCGAAATGATTGTCCCACTGCCCTCGCGCCGCATCGTAAACGTCGTCGGCGATGTTGGGGTCGCCCTGGCGGGGTCCGAAAACCAGTCCGGCCGCCGGAGTGAAGCGCAATCGGATCTCCGGAAAATCTCCCGTCGGCTCAATGTACTGGACGGAGCCGAAATCAATCGACTTGCCGGACTTGAAATTGCTGCACTGCCCCAGCAGGCTGCGATTGTCATGGTCGCTGACATCGCCGCTGTCCGCCAGGATGCGGTCGTCTTCCTGACCAGTTCGGCGATAGGCCTTCAGGTTGGCCACCTGGATCCGCCAAGTCACGCCGGAGGGCGAAAGCCCCAGGTCATCGAGGTGGGCGGAGGTCAGGGGCTCCAATTGGCCGTCCTCTTCAAAACGGGCCCAGACTTCGAGAAACGGCGCCACCGGGCGGATGCGCCCCTGGGCGTCCCGAAAACGGACCTCATCCGCCGTTTCGGCCCTGGCTATGATTCCATCTTCGACCACCAGGGTCTCGGCTGGGACAAGCTTTCGAAAACCGGTTGGCTGATCGGGGTCCCGCAGGTCGTAGTTGTCCATCGGCTGAGTCGACGAACCCAGCCGGGCAATGGCCAGGGGAGGCAGGATGCGGATCTCCCGGATGTCATCGATAGGCACGGCTCCTCCTTCAATTGAAGCAAGTGATTCGGTTCCAGACCAGAATTGCATGCAGAAATTTGCTTGTCAATGCAAAATGCATCAAAAGTGCAAGGCGGGGAGGAGGGCTTAAGGAAGATCATTGCCACGGAGGCACAGAGTGCACAGAGAGGGATTAAAAACTCTTTGATCTCTTCTCTGTGCCCCTGTGCCTCCGCGGCGTTCCAATTGGGTTCTGAGGCGCTGTTTGGCCGGTCTAGGCCGCTAGGGTTTCAGGGTTCTTCACGATTGAGTCAAATTTGGCTGCGAGGGGTCCGGCGGCGGTCAGGGGTTCCGGGCACCGGGCTCCAGGTCCCAGGTTCCGGATTCCAGAGTCCGAATCCGGAAAACCCGGAACCCGGAACCTGGAACCC
>JANQFM010000774.1 GCA_028277865.1 Acidobacteriota bacterium | reverse complement strand
TGTCATGTCCCGTCATCGTGATGTCGTTGCCGGCCAGCGTGTCCAATACGACGGTATTGTTCAAGCGAATCTGTGAACTGTAGATATCCAGATCGCCGTCGCCGTCCAGATCGCCGACGGCTGCGCCGCGCAAGGGAAGATCGGAGTAGCTGTCCAGCCCGGCTTTGCGGGTGGCGTCGCTGAAACTCCCCTGGTCGTATTCCAGCAACTGCAGCCCGCTGGACGGCCCGTCCTCGATCAAAGGCGCCGACAAAAGCAGCAGGTCCAGGTCGCCGTCGTTGTCGTAGTCGAAAAGCTGGGAGGCGTAGACGCCGTCAGAGGCGCTGTTGAGCGTCGATTCGCGATAGCGGCGATCGGGGGATGAGGTGAGGAGGCGGCTGCCGCGGCCCGACTGCCCGGCCAAGACCCAATCCATCCGTGCGTCGCGGTTGAGGTCTCCCAGCGAGAGGGCACTCCCTTGGCTGGAAGCGGCTTGTGCTCCGGCTTGGGCGGCCAGATCCTTGAAGCTGCCGTCGCGCAAGTTGCTGAAGAGCTGCCCGGCTGCGCCGTAGTTGCGGAAGTAAAAGTCGATGTCGCGGCTGTTGTCGAAGTCGCTGGCCATCACGCCCGTGGTGAAGTGGCTGCCAGCGGCCAAGCCGGAATCCTGGGAAACGTCGCTGAAGGTGCCGTTGCCGTTGTTGCGGTAGTGGACGTTGGCAGCGCCCTTGAGGCTTTGGGGAAAGGTTCCGGAGGCCGGGATTTGCGCGGGGTCGGCGAAGTTGGCGACCAGGATGTCCAAATCGCCATCGTGATCCGAATCGGCCAGAGTGCCGCTCAGTCCCCAGGAAGAGTCTCCTACACCGGCTTGGCTGGTGATGTCGGCGAATGTGCCGTCGCCGTTGTTGCTGTACAGCACGTTGTTGCCGTAGTTGATCAGGTAAAGGTCCAAATCCCCGTCGTTGTCGAGGTCGCCCCACAGGGCGGACATGGTTCTCCCTCGAAAGGTCAATCCGGCATTGCCGGAGACCTCTTCGAAGCGTCCGCCGCCCGAGTTGCGGAAGAGGGCGCCTTTGGCTCCCTGGGAGGAGGCGTTGGCCAAATAGACGTCCGGCCTGCCGTCCCCGTCGTAGTCGCCAATGGCCACCCCGGATCCCATGGCTGGGACGATGTTGCCCTCCAAATCCGCCTTCTCCGAGAAGCGTCGTTCCAATTTGCCGGGTCCGGCGTGCCGGAAAGCGAGTCCGGCTTGGGTGGCCACCTCCTGAAAGGTGACTCGGATTCGTTCATCGGCCGGGTCGCTGACGGTTCCGGGCAGGTAGCGTTCAGGGATTCGGTCGATGGCTATGGCGTACCGTCCCTGCTCGCGGTAGGTCTGGCCGATGGTTTCAGTGCCGCTCAGCCCGTCCAGGCGGCGGAATTCCTGCATCAGCCGGATTCCTTCCTCCCGCTGCCCGCTGCGCAAAAGGCATTGGGAGAGCCCATAGTAGGCCGAGCGGTTGTAGGGCTGCAGCTCGATGCAGCGCCTCAGGTAAGGGATGGCCTTGGAGTACTCGCGCCGGTCCCGGTAGAGGGTTCCCAAAAAGTAATTGGTGGAAGGATCGTCCGGATCCTGCTCATAGACCTTTTCAAAGGCCTGCAAAGCCGCATCTGCCTGGTTGTCGATGCGATAGTGAAGGCCCAGCAGATAATGCGCCTGGATCTGGTCGGGATCCAGCTGCACAGCCCTCTTGAGGTCTTGGACCGCCTCTTGGCTGTCCTGCAGGTAAAAGCGGGCCATGCCCCGGTTGACCCAACCGGGCACAAAGTTGGGGTCGGCTTGGATGACGCGTCCGAATTCAGCGGCGGCCTCCTCGAATTTGAGCTGATCCATCCAGGCGATGCCCAGGTTGTTGTGCCGCAGGATGCGGGTCACCCGATCCGGGCTTTGCGCTTGGGCCGGCTGGAGCCGATCAGGTGCCGCCAGGCTGAGGATGGCGACCAAAAAGACGATCAATGCCCTCAATTTCATGCCCGACATTCTAACCGATCGTTTCAGACATCAGAGGCGGGCTTGGTGCCCTATGCGGCCTTGGCGAGAACTTCTGAGAGCGTGTATACTGTCGGTCCCATCTGAGTGGGCCTATAGCTCAGTTGGTTAGAGCGCACGGCTGATAAGCGTGAGGTCGGTGGTTCAAATCCACCTAGGCCCACCATCCCCGACTCCTTGCCAGTCAATGGTTCCCAGCCTCAGGTCGGAAGGCTGTAGGTTCAGAATCGGGAAACAAGACACTGGAGTCTGCTTCCGGACTACAGCTTACAGACTTCCCATTCTCAATTTGGCAGCATCTCTTCGAGCGCCAAGCGAGTTTTCTGGTGGAGTTGGGCATCTTCGAAATAGCGGGTGACGATGGCCAGCGCTTCTTGCGAGGTTGAAATGTTCAGGTAGCGCAGCAGGTAGCGCACGTCATCGACATCGTGAAACTCTTCGCCCAAACGCATGGCGGCGCATTTCATGGCCAGCAGGTATTGGGGCGCCGCAACAAAGACGCGCAGATGCGGCAGTTCGATATAGGAATCGAACTCGCCGCGCGGGCTCAGGAAGCCCTTGACGGCATCATTGAGCCAGGTCGCGGGCACATCCGCTCGGGCCGCAACGCGGGCCGCCGCCTCGCGGATCAGCCTGGTCGGCTTGAAGAATGCGTCCACGTCCTGGGTCGAATCACGCGCATCCAAAACCAGGCACATCACCGCACCGCCCACGAGATAGATCTCCCCCAGGGCATCTTCCTTCGCCAGTTCGGTTTCAAGGAGTTCGAACAAGCGGAGAATGTCTGACTTCGTCAGTCTGGTCATCGTTCCTGATCGGCCCTCAAATTCGGTCCCCGACTCCGGCATCGACGAAGATGTTGCGCCTCCTGAAAGGCACCGGAGTAGCGCGGAGCAAGTGCAGGCGCAGGCTCATGAAAGTGCCGACGAAATGGGGCGCCTCCAATCGCTCCACGTCGCGCAGCCATCCGGCCGGCGGCACCCCTTTTTGATGTGCGGCTTGCTCAACCATGGCCGCCAGGTAGTTTTTCCAGTAGGGCGACAGATTGCCAAGCGGCGCCTCGCTGACGGCTTCCAAGAATTCGGTGCTTGCAAGGCTCGAAAGCAGCCCATTGAGCTCCGCGAGCGCGAAACGGCGCTCTTTCTCATCTTCAAGAGCTCGAACCAACTCCAGAAAGCGGACCCGGGCCGAAGGCAATGCGCGGGAAAGGACATAGGCCGATACCCCGAGCCCCCCACGCCGTGCAGCTCGCTTGAGAGCCGCCTTCTGGGAGGGAGTCACACGGATCTGAAGGTGCTGGGACTTCTTGCTCACGAAATTCAGGATAGAGGTGGAATTTCCATTTGTCAATACATTAGTAATGACAGTCTGCCGAAGCAGCGGCAGGTGTTCCAGCCTTGCCATCAACCCGATTAGCCCGGCTGGAATTGCCGGCACGTCCGGGGGAACGAAACCAGTCCGCAAGTTATTGCCTCTCAGCAGGTGAAGTGCTATAAGTGATGGCATGAGAAGCACAAGATTTTCCGCCTTGCTCCTAATCCTCATCGCGGCCTTGGCGGTGGGCTGCGGCGGGGTGGAACCGGAGGTTGCCCCGCCCGCGGAAGCCGTTGAGTCCGCTCCCGCCGAGCCGGACCGGCCCGAAGCGGGCAACGACGATGCCATGGTCCTGATCCCAGGCGGCGAGTATACGATCGGCAGCGATATTCGCCCCCCAAAACTGCAGGACTCCCCGCAATGGTACGAGCCTCCCCACACGGTCACTGTGGAGCCCTTTTACATCGATGTCTATGAAGTGACCTTTTGGCAATTTCTCCGCTTCGATGCTGCTGAGGACCGGGAATACAGGATCAAGGGAGACTGGAGGAGCTATTACCAGACCGGCAAGGAATACATTCCAGTCCCCAATGTCGTCTACGATGATGCCGTGGCTTACTGCGAGTGGGTCGGCAAGCGCCTGCCCACCGAGACCGAGTGGGAGATTGCCGCCCGCGGCCCCGAAAGCCTTCGCTATCCCTGGGGTCAGGAGTGGCAGCCGGGGCTGGCCAACACCAACGAGATCGGGGTTGCCAACACTCAAGACGTGGGCACCTTTCCCCAGGACAAGAGCCCCTTTGGCGCCTATGACATGCTGGGCAACGTGCAGGAGTGGACGTCCACCCGCCTGCGCCCCTACCCTCGCAGCCCAGCCCGCCGGGAGCCGGTCTTCAACCAGAGGCTGCGTGTCGTGAGGGGCGCCTCCTACGCCACCAAGGCCAAGGACTTCGGGCTTTATCTGCGCATGGGGCTTTTGGACAACTTCCAGGCCGGCACCGGGTTCCGCTGTGCCAAGGACGCCGAGCCAGAGGAGGGAGCAAGCTCCCAGTAGCTGAGAATTCAGTCCCCTTGGGGTGGATGGCTCAGCTTTTTTTCCAGCTTTTCGGCGGCTGGGCAAATAATGTCAGGATGACCTGCTAGGATCGCGCCATCCTTTCAGGAACTCCTGCCAACGATCCTGAAAGGCTTTAGAAGAGAAGGGCGGTAAACCAAGCCATCCAGCCTCTTTCAGCCTCTCTGCAAAGCCTGGACGCGCCCTTCTCTTCGCTTCCTTCCCTGTCGGTCTTCTCACTCAAGCATTTCCGTCAGTTGTTTCATTTCAATCATCGAAAACCGCCATGGGCAAGAAATGGCGGCCCGCGTTTCGAGCGAACCGCTTCCATCCCCTTCGGGCGCGTTATTCCAACAGGTCTTTCAGTTCGGCCAGGCGGGAGATCCGTTTTTTGGGGGGGACAGATGGTTGGTATGTGGATGTGGAATTGAGCCAGATGACCTGGAAGCCGGCACGGCCGGCGCCTTCGCAGTCGGCTTGCGGATCGTCTCCCACATAAAGGCATTGTGCGGCCTCAAGGCCGGTTTGCCGCAGGATTGCCTGAAAGAATTGGGGCCAGGGCTTGATCCAGCCCACTTCGTCGGAGATGAAAACGGAGTCCAGGTGGCGGTCCAGCCCGAAAGCCTTCAATGCCCTGCGGGCTGTGGGGGCATGATCGAAGTTGGAGGCCAGCACTTTGGGGTATTGCCCAAGCGTTTCCAAGACTTCCAAGTTTCCGTCAGGCAGGTACATGCTGCGGAACATCTGCTCCATATGCAGCTCAACCATCAGCTGCGAGGCGGATTCGTCCTCGATGCCCAGGTGTTGGCGCAGCATTTCAAAGCGGCGTTGGGATGGGTATTCGCGTCCCTGCGCCACCTTGATCTCGCGAAGTTGATGCGAGACCTCAAAAAAAGCCTCCAAGAAATCCTGCCAGCTGCAATCCAGATTCCAGCGTGATTGCCCTTGCCTGTAAAGCTCCACCATGCTGGTTCGGATGAACTTGCCCTGGTACTCCGTGAGGGGAAGGCATCGGTCGTCGAAATGCAGCAGGGTGTTGAAGAGGTCGAACACGATGGCCTGGTACTTCACAGACTTGCTCCCATTTCCTGCGGGCCGATAGAATCCGTCCCGGAGACAAGATGGCGGAGATCGAATTCAGCGATGTGGCGGATGTTTCCGAACTCCCTCCCGGAAGCCAGATGGTCGTCCATGCGCGGGGCCGCGAAATCGCGCTTTTCAATATTGAAGGTCAAGTCTACGCGATTGACAACATTTGCTTCCATCGGGGAGGCCCGTTGGGAGAGGGATTGTTGGAAGGGAAGGTCGTCACCTGCCCCTGGCACGATTGGAGCTTCGACGTGCAAACCGGCAAATGCACCTTCAGCCCCAATGCCTCGGTAGATACCTTCCAGGTCCGCTTGAGCGGAAGCCGAATCCAGGTCGGCTGGTAGGGTCTTGTGCCAACAAGCCTGCGTCCTTGGCGTCTCGGCGCGAGACCTCTTAGGCCACCGGGTTGGCCTTGCGCTCCATTTCACTGAACTGCCGGTCGGCCAGATAGCTGGAACGCACCAGCGGCCCGCTTTCCACGTGCGCGAAGCCCATTTCTTCGCCTACCTTCTTCCAGTGCCGGAACTCCTTGGGGGTGTAGTGGCGTGCCACCGGCAG
>JANQFM010000744.1 GCA_028277865.1 Acidobacteriota bacterium | reverse complement strand
CAATGAAGGCGGTTCATGCCGGCAAGAAAGGGCGGAAAATGGGTCTTTTGAAAGTTTTCCACAGAAAACACTTGACAAATCAGCTCAGTTGTCTCTGTGACTCTGTGGCAAGACTTGACTCAAATGTGCAGAAAATGGCTCGGAACCCCAAAGTCGCCGGCTTATCCCTGATTCTTGTACTTGTTGCGCGACACAGGTGTTGAGTCGGCCATATCGACATAGAGGTATTTTCCGTCCAGATCCCCTTTGACGCTGTAACGGCGGTGGTAGGAAAGGGGGATGTTGAAGGCGGACAGGAATTTGGTGATGGAAATGACCGAACAGCTATGCGACTTGATGTGGGTGATCCTGCGCTGGCCCCGGTAGGGAGAGGTGAACAACTCCAAGACAATTTCGCGCGTCTCTTCAGACCAGAACAGGTCGGCGGAACGGTAGGTGGTCCCCAAGCCGTGGCGGTCCACCGCCTGGCAGTTGAAGATCAGCTTGACGCTCTGGGAGCCCTTGGGCGTCTTGACCTGGAAACGCGCGGCCGGAGGAAAGGTGCCCCGCGTCTCTTGAAAGCGAACAAGCCTGGGCTTGCGCGCGGCTGGTTCATAAATCTTGATGGGTTGTCCACTCATGCTCGCAATCTCCTTTTCGGATTTTCAACCTCCCCCTGGCATGGGTTTCAGACGTTCCCGACCACCTGCTACTACAATGTGGTGTGAATCTACCACAATTGTCATAGGATGTCAAGACGAAAAGGCCTTGCCTCTGTTGCCTGAGCTGCATCTGCCTGATTTCCACCCCTTGAGGTGCGTTGCCTGTGGTATCCATATGGCATGGCCTTGCATCCTTATGATCCTGTCGCTGGTGCCGCCCTTCGCAACGTTCCCCTTGCCGAAGTGGATTCGAAAGACCGTTCCCTGGCCCTTTCCCGCCCTTGGCAGCTCAGACCCAGCCTCTTGGCATCCATTGCCAGCCATGGAATCCTGACCCCCTTGCGCCTGAGGCCCAAGCAGAACGGCCTCATGCAGGTGGTTCATGGATTCCGCCGCTTCGAGGCTGCCCGCCGCCTGGGACTGCCGTCGATTCCGGGGCTGGTTCTTGCCAGCCGGAACCTCCTGAAGCTCTTTCTCCAAGCTTTGGAGGAAGGCCGGACAGCCCGGACACTGAGCAGCCTGGAAAACGCTGCGGCTTTAAGGACGCTCAAATACCGCTTCAATGTTCCGGAAAAGCGTCTTATCGAAGAGTTTTTGCCCCTTCTGGATCTCAAGGAGAATCGCCGTACCCTGCGCCTTCACCTTGACCTGGCAGTATTGCCCGATGCCCTGCAGCAAGCCTTGGAAAGGGGTTTGGAGAACGAAACCGCCCTTCGGCTCTCGGGCCGTCCCGAGGACTTTCAAAGCCTTTGCTGCCGCCTGATTCTCAGCTTCCAGCTAGGCAAGAACCGCCAAAAGAAGCTCGTCGAGATGCTGGATGAGATTTTGGCGGCAGCATCCAAACAAGAAGTGCAATCCGTTGAAGAAGTCTGGCGGGAATTGGGTTGCGCCGCGCTGGAAAACCGGGCGGACCTCACCCCGGCCGATCGCTGGAAACGGATCCTGGCTCTATTGCGCCAGGCCCGCTACCCGGCACTTTCCCGTCACCAGGCTCGCTTTGACGAATTAAAGGCGGCCTTGAAGCTGCCGCCTCCAGTCCGCCTGCAAGCCCCCCGCTATTTCGAGGGGAGCAGCCTGGAGATCTCCATGACGGTCCGCGAAGCCAGGCAGCTGGACGGGCTGGCCAGGGAGCTGAAGCGTATCTCTGGTTCGCAGGAGTGGGAGGAGTTGTTCAGGCTGCTGTGAAGCGAGAGGCCATTCAGGCATTCGCTCCACCGTGAGGTGAACGGTATTTGAGGCAGCCCGCATTTCGGGCCTGCCCTGCCGGACCTTTGGCGGGCTTTCCCCTTCTTCAGGTACCATACCAAGCTCGAACCATGCAGCCATACAAGCCCGAGAAGGTCTTTGTCGAGAGGGCCGTTGCAGAGTCAGTCATTACCCGCAACGTGCTGGGGAACCTCCCCATGGCGCAGGTCGAATGGATCGATGAGGCCGGGCAGATGGTCGACAAGTCGCGGCGCTGGAACCCTTCCATCGCCCGCGCCAAGCAGTCCTTGGTGCTGGCCCGCCATCCGGGACGTTTTTTCAAGCCCTGCCCGGCCGGCACCACCAAGACAGGTCGGCGCAACGTCTGCTGCAACTACTTCGTGGTCAACTTCGCCAGCAACTGTCACATGGAGTGCAGCTACTGCTACCTTCAGGCCTATCTCAACCTGCCCTACATGGTGGTCCACGCCAATGTCGAGGATCTGCTGGACGAATTGGGCCAGGTTTTTAGCAGCAATCCGCGGTCCCATTACCGGGTGGGGACCGGGGAATTGGCCGACAGCCTGGCACTGGACTCGCTGACGGGCTATAGCCGTCCCCTGGTGGAGTTTTTCGCAGGCTTCACCAATGCCGCCCTGGAGTTCAAGACCAAGTCGAACTGCGTCGAAAACCTGCTGCAGCTGGACCACCGGGGGCGCACGGTGGTTTCCTGGTCGATCAACCCTCCCACCGTTGTCCAGGCCGAGGAGCACAAGACGGCTTCATTCGAGCAGCGCCTGGCCGCCGCCGAGAAGTGCTCTGCGGCCGGCTATCCCATCGTCTTTCACTTCGATCCGCTCATCCACTACCCCGAGTGGGAAAAGGATTACCGCAGCCTGGTGGAGGAGATCTTCCAGCGCATCCCTCCCCGCTCGGTGCCCTGGGTCTCTTTGGGCGCCCTGCGCATGCCGCCCCGCTTGAAGGCCTTGGTGCGGGAACGCTTTCCCCGCAGCGGCCTGCCTCTGGGAGAGCTTCTACCCACCGAGGACGGCAAGCTGCGCTACTTCAAGCCCATCCGGGTGGAGATGCTCTCCAAGATGCGTGCCTGGATCACAGCCGCCTCACCGCAAACCCGCATCTATAGCTGCATGGAAAATACTGACGTGTGGCAAAAGGTCTTTCAGTCGCAGCAGCCTCCGAGCGAGGTGGAATTGGGCGATTCGCTGCTGCAGCTACTCTAGAGCGAGAGCGAAAAGGTTTCGCGCCAAGACGCAAAGATCGCCAAGTTGCATGATTCTTGCCTTCAAAGGCTTCGGAGACGCTCAAGAAGGGCTCTTGCATGGGAACACATCTCTTCGACTCTCTTTGGTTTGAGTCGGGCGAGAAGTTGGTAGGACACCTTTCCTTTGGAGTAGGTTTTTGAGCAACCTGCGGTGGCCTGATCAAGCGCCATCAATACCTTATCCTGATCGACCTTCTCCAAATCCGGCCATTTACGGAGTGGTTTTTCCCGCAACGCCGCACCGAAGAAGTCCCGCAGCAGCTGGCGATCCGCCAGGAACCAGGTCTCCATGAGTTGCACCATGAGAAACGCCTGATGGTCGGATGCGCCCTGGGGCCGATCCCAGCCGTTGCGGGCCTTCAGATGCTGCCACACGCCATGGCCCGGCGCGACAGGGCCTTCGCTGTCGACAAGCAGCAGAGGAATCTCGCCCTCCCTGGGATTCCTGACAGCAGTCAAGAAAAGGTCGAAGGTCTGTTCGCGCCCCTTACCGCGAACGACCCTCGGCATGCGGCCCTTCAGGCCGGCAGCTTCAAAAAAGGCGTTCCAGCCGGCCCGAAACAAGGTGTCCAGCAATTGACCTTCACCACCGCCTTCGGCGTAGATCTTGGCACTCACCAGCGATTGCCTCCCAGTTCGCCCATGCTCCAGAGGTCGCCCAGCGAGTATTTCTCCAGCCACTCTTTGAGGTTCGCCTCATCGAGCCTTTCAAAGCGCGACTGGCCGTCCTCCTTGGAGCAGACCACTACGCAGGAAGGGATTTCCGTGAGCGCGTCCACCAGCATCCTGGCATGTGTCGTGACCACCAACTGGGTGCGGCTGGAGGCTTGCACCAACAACTTGGCAATGTGAGGCAACACGTCAGGATGGAGCCCCAACTCGGGCTCTTCGATCGCCACCAGCGGCGGTGGCTCGGGATGCAGGAGGACCGCCAACAGGCTGAGATAGCGCAGCGTCCCATCGGACAGGCGTGCGGCGGGGATCTGGCGACCCCCGGACTCTTCCAGGAAAAGCAGCACATTGCCGCCGTCGACGGTGAGGTGCAAGTCTACGATGCCGTCGTAGAGCTTTCTCAACGAATGGATCAACTCGTCCTTGACACGCCAGCGGATCTTGGAGAGTACCGGGGCCAAATTGTCACCGCCGTCGCTCAAAAAGTCGCTTCGAATTTGTGCGCTCTGCTCCCTTCGCCAGGAGGTCGAGGGACCGAACGACCAATCGCGATAAAGTCGAATCTTTTCGTATTGCTCCTGCAGCCAGTGCAGGACCGGGTAACTCTCGGGATCCCGCACCTGAGACAGAATCGACTGCTCCGGATTCACGCTCTCCCGGCGAAGCCCCCTCCGTCGGCGGGAAAGATCATTGAGGACAGGATGCCCTTGCTGGAATCGGTAGTAAAAATATACATCGTCCTCTCCTAAGTGCGGTCTTTCGTTCTCGATTCGCTCGTCTGAGACTTCGAAGCGCCCTCCGTGGTCAGTGATCTGGAGCACGTGGCGTACTGGAAGACTGCCTTGCGGGTAATCGATGACCGCGTCGATCAATGCTTCTCGGCCTGGTCCCTCCCCTTTCCAGAGCCATTCCGCGACTCCGCCCATCTCTTTGACCGGCGCCGGGAGATTCCTTGGCGAGGCTCTCAGCAAGGCGAGCACTTCCAGCAAGTTCGACTTGCCGGAGCCGTTTGGTCCGATGAGGAGGTTCAATCCATCCAAAGGAAGGTCGATCCCCTGGGGCCCGAACGACAGCAGGCCGGCAACCTTCAATCGACGGATGAGCATTCGTGATCCTCGCAGAAAGCCCTTCTTGTTCGGAACTTGGCGGTCCTTGCGTCTTGGCGTGAGACCCTCAATCCGTCCCGAACCGGATCCCCTGTGCCAGAGGCAGGTCGGTGGACCAGTTGATGGTGTTGGTCTGGCGGCGCATGTAGGCCTTCCAGCTGTCGGAGCCCGATTCGCGTCCCCCTCCGGTTTCTTTTTCGCCTCCGAAAGCGCCTCCGATTTCGGCGCCGCTGGTGCCGATGTTGACGTTGGCGATGCCGCAGTCCGAACCGACGGCCGAAAGGAAATTCTCGGCTTCCAGCAAGTTCTGGGTGAAAATGGCGCTGGAAAGCCCCTGAGGGACCCCGTTATGCAGGTCGATGGCCTCTTGAAGGGTCTCGTACTCCATCATGTAAAGGATGGGAGCAAAGGTCTCTTCGCACACGATGGGCAGCTGGCGGGGTGTCTTGACGATGGTGGGCTCGACAAAGCACTTGCCCTTGGCCGGCAAGGGATTGCCGCCATAGATCACCTCTCCGCCTTCCTGGCGCACCCGTTCCAGGGCTTTCATCATGTCCTGCAGCGCCGATTCGTTGACCAGCGGCCCCATCAGGGTGCCTTCATCGAGCGGGTCGCCGATGGGAACCTGACGGTAGGCGTCGATCAAGCGTCGGGTCAGAGCTTGGCTGATGTCTTTGTGGGCGATGATGCGACGGGTGGAAGTGCATCTTTGACCGGCTGTTCCCACTGCTCCGAACAGGATTGCTGGGACGGCCAGGTCGAGGTCGGCGTGCCGGCTGACGACGATGGCGTTGTTGCCGCCCAGCTCCAAAATGGCGCGCCCCAGCCTTTGGGCCACCCGCTGAGCCACGTGACGCCCCATGCGCACCGATCCGGTGAAGCTGATGAGAGGAAGACGGCTGTCGTTGTTCATGCGTTCGCCGATTTCACGCCCGCTGCCGATGGCGATGTTGAATAGCCCGTCCAACCCATGGTCGGCACTCACCCGGTTGGCGATGTGCTGGACGGCCACGGCGGTCAGGGGAGTGGAGGAAGACGGCTTCCAGATCATGGTGTCGCCGCACACGGCCGCAATGGCCGCATTCCAGGACCAGACCGCCACCGGAAAGTTG